>JBEULM010000057.1 GCA_041287335.1 Hydrogenobacter sp. | reverse complement strand
TTCTTGCTATTTGAAATTTCCTTCTTTCTTTGGTTTCCCTGAGAGTTTCCTTGATTTTTTCAAATTTTGTCATGATGTTTGTCCCAGTATGGCACATTTTGAATAGTTTGTCAAGTAGTCTTTAGCCATTCATCTCTCCTTTAAAAAGGAGAGCCTTCTGGCTTGAGTGTCGTAAAAAAGTCCATAAAGTTGTGGTGCGTACCTCATGAGTTTTATGTAAAATTCCGCATTTAACTTATTGAGCTTTGGGCTTAGCATAAAGGAGCTGAAAGTATTAAAGCGTCCATTTTAGGTATAATTTTGAACATGCGAGCGATCATTATGACATCTTATGATCCTCTTAAATTTAAGGGTGGAACGGAGAAGATTGTTTTGCATACGCGGGATCTCCTCAGGGAGGAGGGGTTTCAGGTGGATATATTCCACAAGGATAACACACAAAAGGTTGGAGATTACTTTCCTTACTGGATAGGTAGGCACGCTCATTCCTGCGGAGAAAAATATGACCTTGCGGTAATCAACAATATAGCAGGTCTTGGCTTTTTTCCCGGAAAGGCGAGAAGAACAGTTGCAGTTTTCCATATGTTGTATTTAGCCTTTTCCCACATTATGAGAGGCTATGAGAACTTTGAGGATTACATAGGAAATGCCTATCTCAACGGATATATATCTGAGGTTTTCGTAGGTAACGCGGCGAACAGATTGATAGCTGTTAGCGAGAGCGTCAAGGAAGAGATTGAAAAATATATGGGTGTTGAGAAAGATATAATAGTTGTTCACAATCCAGTAATGCATCAGTTCTCTCCTATGGAAAAACTCAAAGCAAGGTCGGTGTTTAACATACCCAAGGATGCCTTTGTTGGGTTGTATGTGGGGAGAAATGACTACACAAAGGGTTACGATATATTCAGAGAAGTGGTAAGCTACACTTACAGAGATATATTCTGGGTCCAAGTCATTTCAAGCGGTGGTCTGAATACCCTCCCCGTACTCAAGGACATAACCACTTTCAAGGAAGTACCCTTTGAGAACATGCCTCTAATATACAATCTTGCGGATTTTCTCTTGTTTCCTTCAAGATACGAAGGTTTTGGACTCAGCATTGTGGAAGCCCTCGCATGCGGAATACCCGTTATAACCGCAAAAGTAGGTGTGGCAAAAGAGTTAGGAAACTTTTTGGATGGTCTGTTGATAGAGAGTTTGGACATAAAAGATATTTTAGAGAGGATCAGAATTCTTAAACAATACAGGTGTATAAGAGAGTATTATAAGATATACGTTACGAACGAGATATCAAGGAGGTTTTCTTTAATCTCATGGAGAGAGAACATGAAAAAGGCTCTGTTATCGTGATAGCTCCTCATCCCGATGATGAAGTGATCGGGTGTGGTGGTACAATTTACAAACATACACGGGAAGGCGTGAAAGTTCATCTTTGTGTTGTTACAGATGGATCTAAACTGTACGAAAAAACTGATGTGGAGAGAAGGAAACAAGAATGCCTTCGTGTATCTGAGATTCTCGGCATAAGAAAGGTGATTTTTCTGGACTTTCCAGATGGAGAACTTACGCATCACTTGCCTGAACTAAGATCGTCTCTCAGCAAAGTGATCGCAGATTTCCAAAAGGTTTATGTCCCTCATCCTTTTGATCATCATCCCGATCACATAGCTGTATCCCTTTCGATACTGTCTATATTTGAAGAGAGACCCCTTTTTGAGCTTTATCTTTACGGAGTTTACAATACATTCAGATATAACCTTCTTGTGGATGTAACAGAGATATACAATGTCAAAAGGGAAGCTCTCCTTGAGTATGCTTACAGTCTTGGGAAAAGTCAACTTATGATAAAGAGAACGGAAGCCTTTATGAGATATCCCACCATACACACAGGTGAAGATAGACTTTACGAAGCTTTTCTTTTTATTGACAGGCATATGACGTTTAATGATATACTTGGATTTTTATCTTACGATCTTCTATGTCAGGATCCACAGAATGAACTTCTTAAAAAGATAAAAGCTACACAGCTACTTATTGAAGAATTGAGAAAGGAGAGAAATGCAAAAATTTCCTTTGAACACGATCTTAAAAACTGTGAAGAGGAATTGCATAAATTGAGATCGTCTATTTTTTTCAAAATATACGACAAGTATCACATAATAAAACCAAAACTAATACCTCATGGTTCTCTAAGAGAAAGATTCTATAGAAAGCTTATAAATGTCATAAAAGGTGTTTAGCTCTTTAACTAATTCTTCAATAAATTCCTCAGTTAATAATGTTTTCCCCATATCTTTAAGAAATTTATCCCTCAAATCCACCATAAAGTTATAGAAGGGTAAAAAGGCATGTGCTAACCTTATACCGCTGAAGATTTCTCTCGTTAGATCTTTATAACCCAAGCTGAAGTTTATCTCTTTGAAGGGACACAGTGTTTTTGTATGGGGTGCTGTTTCCGACATTATAAGAAGAGCTTCGTTTATGGGATCTTCCTCAAAGAAAAAGTGCAAAATGGCATCTTTGTAGCTGTTAAATTGCGTAAAAGGAACCTCACCTTTCAAAAGCAGGATACCCGGTACACGGATGAATCCTTTTAACTTCTGATACGAGTAAGTACTGAGTAAGTAAAGTACAGCGTCAAAGGATGAGAGTTCGTGATCAGGGCTTTCTTGAAAATTAATTACCGCAGTTGGTATACCGCATTCTTCGTAAATTCGGAAATTGCTCTCAGGCGGTGTAAAAAGGAGAACTTCAGCATAAGTTTGCAAAGACACGAGCAAGGGTAATACCCAATAACCTTCTTCCGCGCATACAAAACCGATCCTCATACTTGTTCAAGAATCTTCTCAACTACGAAATCCCAAGATATGTGCAGTGAAACGATTTTCTCGTAAGCATTTTCCCCCATCTTAACTGCGAGGTTTATATCCTGAGCAAGCGTGTCTATAGCTCTGGCTATCTCTTCAGGTTTTGGCTCTACCACAAAACCGTTTATTCCATCTTCCACAAACTCCGTAGGTCCACCCGAATCTACGCACGTTATCACAGCCTTTTTAGAAAGCATAGCTTCTAAAGTCACGTAGCCATAATCTTCTTCAGCAGTGGGAAAAAGCACAGCCAAACACCTTGCATAAAGATCTATTTTCTCCTCTTCCCCAACTTCTCCCAAATACACCACTTTCCCCTCAAGCCCTTTAATTGTCTCCAGTAATTCTCTATATATGTCTAAATTATCCGGTCTGCCACATATCAACAGTTTTACATCGCTCTTGACATATCTCATAGCATCTACCGCCAAGATCTGTCTCTTCAACGGATTTATCCTGCTTGGGAAGAAGATGAAGCTTTCGTAACTCTTACAGTGAAATTTTTCAGCATTTGGAGGTGGGTGATAAAGCACATCAGCTTCAAGCTCTATGTATCTCTTTAACCTTTCAGCTACGGTTTTTGAGTTAGCGAATACCTTTTTGGCATCCCTCAAATATCTTTTGTCCATCTTAAGAATGAACTCTCTTACCGCATACCCACCCGGATCTCTGGGAAGATCTATAAAAGGTCTATCCCAAAGCTCGTAAGCGCTTTTGTGAGGATGTATAAGCCAAACAACTTTACGATCATGTTCAATATAGTAATTGGGGAACCTCAAGGCTATCAGCAGATCTATATTCTTCCCACCCATGTTCTTAAAGTTTAGCAACCTCACTATAAAGGCGCTTTTTATTAGGTTCTCCTTTGGATACCAATTAAAGGGTATTCTCACAATTTCCACTTGATGACCTACTTTTAAAAGTGCTTCTCTCAAACCTTCGGTATGTCTCTCTGCACCACCCTCCAGAAAGGGAATATGATTTTCAACTATAACTATGTTCATGTCAGTAACCTGTAAATCCTTTTGGCTACCTTTTCAAGTATGGGATGCCTTTTGAAAAACATCTTGTTTTTCAAACCTAATTCTATGAGTTTACCTTTCAGACCCCTTTGTGTGTATTCCCTGTAACATAGAGGTATATCAATGTGGAGGTATTGTATGCTACCCTTCTTAAGAAATTTCTTCTGCATATCCTTTACAATCAGTGCTGGTAACCATCTGTACGATTCAGGTGGATCCTCTAAGAGGAAGGGTCTTATGCGAGGTTCTATACGGTAAACATCCATAAAGTTAAAGGAAATCACATCAAAATCGCCTCCTATTTTGCTTATGACGGACCACACAACCTGGTCAAGGTTATCAACTCCTTCGTAACCTGCTGGCAGAAAACTGTAGTACTTTTTCACGATGTTATAACCGCACGGTCTTATCTCTGAGAAGTTAAGCGCTATGGATCGTCTTATCATGGGAAGCATCTCATCAAGGGTTTTCCCCGCACGCTCCTTTGAAAAGTTTTCGCGTACATAATTTAATCCCTTTTTTGCAAGATCTTCTCTCAGGGAAGTATCCTCTATTATGTTTACCACCGCATCTGCGAACTCTTCAGGTTCCTTTGCCACAACGATACCTGAGCTTTCAATATTAGCAAAACCTTCTGCACCTATGGGTGTTGTTACTACCGGAACACCCCACTCAAGACTATTGAGTATCTTCCCTTTAATCCCTGAGCCTGATACCATAGGTGCCACGGAGAGTTTGTGCTTTCTTATCTCCTTACCTATATCCTTTACCCAACCTATAAGGTGTACTCTCCTTTTGTATATTTCCAGCAGTTTTTTGTCTTCGATAAGATCCTCAATTTTAAGCTCATCTGTCCTATCACCTATAACATAAAACTCTATATGATTATCACGCTTTAATACATGAGGATACACGGCATTTAAAAAGTACTTCACAGCCAAAAGATTATTAAAGTTCAATATACCGCCTATAAAACACACACTTTTCCCTTCTGCTTTTGTAGGTGTATCCACTGGATGGTGTACGTTTGAAATTATGAAAGTTTTTTTAATGTCTAAGTTGAACTCCCTTACAGCAAACTCTCTCTCTTCCTCAGATACGAAGATCACAATATCGGATATATCGTACAGTTCTTTTTCTACGGTGCGTACAGCTTGTATTTCCTCCTGACTGAAGTTCGCTCCCCCTTTCTTTCCGCTTAAAAGGTGCTTGTATATGCAGTCCATGGCATCAAATACTACAGGTACATCGTATACTAACTTGGCTATTCTTGCCAAAGCAAGAGCTTTGCGAAGCCTCTCAAGATCCCAGGCTTCAGTTATCCAAAGCAGATCGTGTTCCCCAATAATAGATAGCTTTTTGTATACAGGTACTGATATGTTAAAGTTTTTGTGTAAGTCTGCTAAGTCCCTTATCTCCCTTTCTACCTCCTTTACGAAAAATCCGTGCGTGTAAGTGATCTTAGCACCTTTTTCAAGAAGTATCCTTATTATTTCGTAATTTCTGTTGCACGAAGATGTCTTTGAGGGCATTAAAGGAACTTCCGTGTAATACAAGATCTTCAAGTCAACGTAATTTATATTGCTTACCCTTTCCTTAAGCGGAGGTACGGAAAGGATGTACTCTTCAAGTCGTTTTATATGCTTTTCGTGAGAGAAGTTTTCCTTTATAAACTCCACCGCCTTATTTGACATAGATCTCAGTGTGTTTTCATCTTTAAGAGCTTTCTCTATTGTTTGTGCAAGATTCTCAACGTTTAATGGATCAACAAGAAAACCCGTCTCTCCATTCAGAAAAGTTTCTGGAAGACCTCCACTTTTTGTACCTATAACGGGACATCCACACGCTTGCGCTTCCAAGGAGGATCTGGGAAGTGATTCCTGATAAAGTTCCGGTACTGTGGGTATTACGCATAAGGCAGACTCGCCGTACGCCTTTATAAGATCTTCCTTTTCAACCTTACCATGAAAGAAAACACCGGGCAAATGACTGTCCAGATTAACACTTTCCGTCCCTCCCCATAGGGTAGCATCTCCGTATATGTGAAGCTCTATCTCTGGCATACGTTTTTTGAGTATTTTGAAGGCATCAAGCAGGAGGTCTATCCCTTTTTGTTTAATAGTCGCCCCTGCAAACATTATCTTTCTAAAATTTTTTGTAGAAGATGGTTTATATCTTTCTATGTCTATACCGTAAGGTATTTTTATCAGTTTTTCTTTACTTACACCCCACCTTAAATATGCTTCTTTTTGATACTCAGAGATACATATTACACCATCCATATATTTGTTTACAAAGTGTGATGTTACTCTGTGTTCTATAAAGCTCATATCCTGCGGTAAAAGGAAAAACCTGTGTATATTTTCAAAACCTATAAGGGTTTTGACAGGATACGCATGTACGCATAAACATGCATCAAATTCTATGTTTTTGTATTCCTTAAAAACATTGTAGAGATCGTAATTTTCTCCATAATTTACGAACTTAACTCCATTTATAATCCTGTTTCCACCTGGCAAATATCCAAAAAAATAAACATCCCAACCTGCCTTTGCAAATCCAAAAGCTGTTTCAACACTTACCGTTTCCGCACCACCTAAAACGCCATCTATATCAATAGGAAACAACTTATGGACAAATATTATTTTGCCTTTCATATATATGGAATTATATCATAAGGGTATCATTCATATAAGCTGTATATGAAGGCTTTTAAAATATTCATAGGTAAGAACATCAATCCTACAAAGATATCCGCAAATAACACGCTTTTAAGATCTATAGGAAACATAAATATGCCTAATACAGCCATTAAGTTTGATGCAATAATTGAGAAAGTCATAGCAACCAAAAGATACTTAGAGGGAGGTGTTTTTATAAAATATCCCTTATCTCTAATGGAAAGAATGCTCACGGGAATGCTCAATACTATCGCTAAGAAGGAAAGTGTCTTTGTTTGTTGTGTGTCAAGGTGTAACACTTCTTTTCCTATGAAAAGAATTAAAAATAATACCCATATAACGCAGAATAAACCCAATATAAAAGAAGCAAGGGTTAACCTTTTAATATTCCACTTTTCGGGTTTTTTTGAATACGTTACGTTATCTGTGGCTAAGGATATGGTTATAAAATCGTTGAAGAAAAACAAAGAAAGTACCATTTTTGTAGTTAGCAAATATTCATTATAAATTATGTAGTAAACAAAAATGTTCAGAATTATAAGAAAGACCCTTATGGTTTTTGAGAAAACATAGGTTAGAAGTCTCTGATAGATCTTTCTTGATAAGATTATAAGTGAAAGCATATTTGTTAAGCCTTCCTTTGTGAGTACAGCTGAAGCTGATGATTTTGCGACGTCCGTTGCATTTGAAACCGCTATACCCAAATCGGCTTGTTTTAAAGCGGGAGCATCATTTATACCATCTCCCGTCATACCTACTATGTGTCCCATTTTCTGAAAAGCCCTTACAATGCTAAATTTATCTTCTGGGAAAACCTCCGCAAAGACACCGCACTCTTCCCTTATATTTTTTGTGTCGCACACGTCACCCTCTATCCCTACCAAAGAAGCTATACGTTTTGCAGTATCCTTAGTGTCACCGGTTAGCATCTTTACATTTACACCTAAGGCTTTAAGCTTATCTATCAGCTTCTTAGAATCTTCTCTTATTGGATCAGAAAAACCTATAAAGCCCAAAAACTTCACTTTTCCTTTTGATACTTTCCAAACACATATGATTCTTAGACCTTCCAAAGCCATTCCTTCAATTATTTTGTGTGCATCTTCTGGAATTGGTGCAACTTTTGGAGAACCTTTGTATACCTCAACATCTTCTTGATTTATTAATACCTTAGCCTTAGAGTACTTCTTTGATGGATCAAAAGGTTCAAAATCCTTCACTTCATAATTTTCCAAACAGGACAGTTTGTCGCTTAAATACTCGTATATGGCATTTTCTATAGGGTCTTTCTGTTTTGGATCGGAAGCTAAAGCTCCCATACAGATGACTTCTTCCTCCGAGAATCCTGAATAAGGTATAACTTTTGTTACCTGAATTTTGCTTTTCGTAATTGTCCCAGTTTTATCAATGCACAAAATGTCCATTCCTGCTGCAGACTCTATGGCTGAAAGCTTAGTAACTAAGATCCCTTCTTGAGCAAGCTCCTTTGCTCCCAATGCGGTAGCTATAGTGAAGGCTGTAGGTAACGCAACGGGTATTATGGGAATCAACAGAACTGTGAGCAATGGAAGGACCTCTTCTAAGGGTTTTTTGTCCACGACAGAAAGCCCAAGCAGGGTAACAATTAAAAATAAACTGAAAAGGGATAGATACTCAACGAGCTTAAATACGATGATCTCAAGTTGGGTTTTGTTTCCAGCTTCCTGTACGAGTTTTGCAGACTTTCCGTAAAAGGTGCTTGAGCCTACAGCAACGACTTTACCTATCGCCTCACCTCTCACAACTAAGGAACCCATATAAGCTACATCACCACTCTTTAAGCTTTTCGGAAGAGATTCACCCGTTATAGAAGATTGATCAACGCTGATATTTCCCTCAAGAATTTCTATATCCGCGGGTACAATAAAACCGCTTTGAAGCAATACAATATCATCCATAGTTAAAAGGCGAGATGGAATATCTTTCCATTGACCGTCACGTAGAACTCTTACTCTTATATCAAGGTGTTTTTTTAGCAACTGTATAACTCTGTCCACACTTATCTCGTGAGAGAAAGATAAAATTACGTTGAAGATAAGAAGTCCCAAAATTACAAGGCTATCATAATACTTTCCCAATATAATGAGAAAGAGCATAGTAAGTTCCAAAAGCAGAGGAATGGGAGAGATAAATTTTTTTAAGAACTTTAATAAGACATGCTCCTTCTTTTCCTCTATTTCATTAAAGCCGTACCTTTTTATATTTTCCTCGGCTTGTTCTGATGTGAGTCCTTGCACTACAGTTCCCCCCATCTATAGAAATTTATTACCTACAACACAAGAAGATCCTCACTTATAGAAAAAGGCTTGATAATGGCTAAAGGAAGGGTTAGGCAAGTAGTTTGTAGAGTGATAAGATAAAGGCTAAATAGCTTATCAAATGGAACGCCCCACGAAAGTGGAGTAGTTCACCCGTGCATTAATCTTTTTACCAAAAGCCTTACACTCAAACTGCTGTGTATCTTTTCTATTTCCTTTATCCGCATACCCAATGGTGTACGGGTAAGAAGTACCTCTTCATTATAGGATAATCATTGAGTACACCCTTGGAAAAAAGTATTTGGAATAAATGATTGGAACCTGTCAAGAAAGAAACAGCTGAGGAGACCAAATATAGTTCCCACATACGGAAGAACTCTTCTCCGTATTGATGGATCACTTCTTGAGCGTGATTATAAAATCTTCTTTTCCACTCATTCAGGGTTCTGTAGTAGTGTAGTCTCCAATTGTCTATATCTATGAGGTTGAAATTTAAATCTTTAGAAGCTTCAAGTATTTCCGTAAGGGCAGGTATGTAACCACCTGGGAATATATACTTTCTTATCCACGTACTTTGACTTTCGGGAAGAACTTTCCCTATGGTGTGAAGGAGAAATAGACCTCCTTCTTGGATAAGCTTATCTACGATTTTGAAAAATTTTCTGTGCCTCCCTTTTCCTACGTGTTCAAACATACCTACAGAAACGATCTTGTTGAACCTTTCTTTAAGATCCAGCAGATCTTCATAATGCATTAGGTAAACTCTCGCCTTGCCTTTCAATCCTTCGCTCTCTATCTTGAATTTGACGTATTCGTACTGGTTTTTGGAAAGAGTTATCCCTACAGTTTCTATGTGGTAAAGCTTTGGCACCTCAAGGATTATAGAACCCCATCCACAGCCTATATCCAACAGTTTATCACCATCTCTGAGCTGTAGCTTTTCATAAATTATGCTCCTCTTTTCAGCTTGCGCATCTTCCAGATCCTGTTCCTTTTTTGAGAAAAAGGCACACGAGTATGTCATAGAACCGTCAAGCCAGAGCTTGTAAAAATCGTTGCCCAGATCGTAATGCTTCCTGACTTCTCGCCCCTCTAAAAACTTCAAAAGTCCGGAAAATTTGAGAAGACTTCTAAGAAAGCTATTTTTAAAACCCCTACGCTGATACTTCTCTCTCAAATAACCTACACATGCAATCAAAAACTTTTCGAGGTCACCATCTATTTCCACTTCCCCCTTCATATAAGCTTCTCCAAAACCCATTTCTGGATCTTTGAGTATACTCTTGATAACTCTCCAATCTCTAATCCTTATCCTGCATATACCTTCGCTTAAGATTCTGCCGTCGGGAAGCTCAACACACAAACCTCCTTCCAGCCTTTTGCTTACCTCTTCAACAAGATATTCAATCATAACAACCCTTGTTAGCCAAGCTGTATAAAACCATACAGCTTGTGCCGTGCTATTTGTATCCCGCCTTCTTCAGACAGACCCAGAACACGGCAGGCGGTATTTGGGTCTGCCATAGCACCTGCACCAAGCACAGGAGCTAACTCCACATATCTTGAGTTAAGACCAAAGATAGATTGAAATCCCTTTCTTTCTTTGCCTTCCAATAGCCTGTTATAGGCATATCTTGGGCAAGAGGACTGTCTTCTCATCAAGTCTTTAAGTGTTTTGAGGTCTTCTTTAGATAAGTCTAACTTAAACTGAAGCGTTATCATGTTTTTACTACCTCTTACACTTTTTGTAGTTTTTGCCATCTGTTTCTGCCTCCTAATTCCATAATTTATGCCTCTTTAGATATCCTTCCCTCACCCATATAATAAATTAATATTCAATCTCAATTTTGGAGGTTTATGATGAGTTGGATACTTTTTTGTCTCTCCTTTGTCTCTTTTTCCTTTGCTTTCTTTCCCTTTACTGGTGAGGACACTGATACTTTGGGTAAAGGGAAATTTCAACTGGAGTTTCAATATGCCTATTTCAAACACTACGATAAGACTATGCACCATGATGCCATCGTACAGCTCACCGGGGGAGTTGTAGAAAATATGGATATGGCTCTTATCTTGCCCTACTCTCTTTACAGGTACAGTGATGGTACAAAAAACAGCGGATTTAGCGATATGGGGATTTTCATCAAACATATACCCATGAAAGTTGGCTACTTTGAAGCCGGTTATAAGCTTCAGATTAACTTGAATACAGGCAAAAGAGGTATAGGCTATGGTAAGATAACCGCAAACTTAAATATCATAACTCAGGTATGTAAAGGTGATATATGTTACAACGCAAACTTTTTGTATATAAAAGCTAATTTTGTAGAAGAGTTAAGGGATACATACGGTGCTATCTTTTGCTTTTATAGAAAGGTGAGTGATGACCTGATTATAGGCAGTGAGATCAAATTTCTGAAGCCTACCCAGGATGGTGTAAACAAGCTTGATTCTCATGTACTTTTCGGTGGAGTTTATTCTTTAAAGAGATTGTCAGTAAGTTTCGGTTTTCACAAAAGTGTTACTAAGCATGAAAGCTTCGCCAATTATGGTATACTTGCAAGCCTCTTGTTACTTTTCTGAGAGTAATCCTCTCAGGAGTTGTAAGTTCCTTCTGTCCCAATCGTCCTCCTTCGGAGTTTCCAAATAATATGGAAGCTCTGAAAAGTAGGGGTCTTTCAGAAAGAGTCTAAAACCTTCAACGCCGATGTATCCCAAACCTATGTGTTGATGTCTGTCCTTTCTTCCACCTAAGGGTACCTTTGAATCGTTGCAATGTATAGCTTTTATGCGATCCATACCTACGTTTCTTTCCACCTCCCTTTTAAAGGCATCAAAGCCTTTACTCGTATTTATAGCGTAGCCGTATGCAAAGGCGTGACATGTGTCTATACATATACCTACCTTTAAATCCTTGAAAGGATCTATAAGCTTTTTCATCTCTTTAAAGTTCTTTCCCAGATCTCCTCTTTCACCGGCGGTATTTTCAAAAAGCAGGCATGTGTAGGAAGGCGTGTAAATAGAAAAGATCTCCTCAAGACTCTTTATTACGTTTTTTATGCCTTCGTTCTCGCTTATACCTCTGGCGGTTCCCGGATGAAAGTTGTAGTACTCCACTTTTAGCTGTTCGCAAACTTTTAGATCTTGAATGAAGACCTCAACAGACTTTTTTCTCAAATGAGGATCCGAACTTGCCAGGTTTATGAGATAGGGTGCATGAACCATCAAATATTCCCAATCCTTTTTAGCTTCTACGAACCTTTGAGCTTCTTCATCGCTTATATATTTAGCCTTCCATGCTCTTGGGCTTCTTAAAAAGAACTGAAAAACCTCAGCTCCAATATCCTTTGCCCTTTCAAAAGTCTTCAGGATGGAACCTGCAGAGGATACGTGAACTCCTAAGCGGGGCATTGGACCTTTTGTGAATACTCCTGTTTCAACTCTTCCTTTATGGCTGAAAGAAGTATATCTAAGGCTTCAGCGGTTGAACGAGCCTTTATCTTACAGCCCGAGGCGTACTTGTGTCCTCCGCCTCCGAGCTTCTGTGCTATATTAGCTACATTCACTTTCTCCTTGGATCTCAAAGAGGCTTTCCATACACCCTCGTCAGGTTTTTCTATGAGCGCAAAAGCTACCTCCACACCTTCTATGGATCTAGGAAAGTTGACGAGTCCTTCGCTATCAGGATAAGTGGTGCCGGTCTCTTTGAAAAAGCTATCATAAACAATTATGCCTGCAATGAGACCATCCTCGTACAAATTTAGTGTGTCAAGCACTTTGGATATGAGTCTCATCTTCCCTAAGGATTCCCTTTCACTAAACATCATATATGTCCGGTGAGGATCAGCACCCTTTTCTACAAGCTCCTTAGCTATCTGAAAAGTTTCCGCTGAAGTGTTAGAATACTTGAAAAATCCTGTATCCGTTGCAAGCCCCGCATAAAGACATTCGGCTATCTGACTATCAATGGCTGATTCGTCCCACACCTTGAGAATTTGATAGATTATGTAAGCGGTTGCAGGCGCGGAAGGATCAACATAGTCATAAATGCCGTAAAATTCACCGCCTATGTGGTGATCTATCCTAACCTTCTTTATGGCTTTGACCTCTGTACCTGCTCTATAAAAACCGCTCGCATCCACTATAATACCTGTATCAAAAACCTCCGGTGTGGGAAGCTCAATTATCTCATCCGAATGAGGCAGAAAATCAAGAAAGTGAGGCACCCTATCTTTACATCCCACTTTTACCTTTTTACCCTTCTTCTTTAGAAAGAGGTATAAAGCTAAGGCACTTCCGAGCGTATCCGCATCAGGGTTTTCGTGTGAAAAGACAAGTATAGAACCTTCCTCCTGTTTGAGCATATCTATAATAGGTACACCTTCATGTCGCATATCAACCTCCAAAACATTATAATTTATACCTCCTGACTCATTTTAGCTACAGCACCGGCGCACCTTTGACATAGCTCTCCAACGAATTCATCCTCTTTGTAATACATCCAGCATCTGGGACACTTTCTTCCCGATGCTTTCTCTACTCCCACATGTAAACCTAAGGCGCTATTTCCGGGCAGTCTGTACTTTCCTCCTTCTTTTAGCTGTACTTGACTGACAGTTAGGTAGAACTTTATGTAATCCTCGTACTTTTCTACAAGCTTTATCAGTTTTGCTTCTCCCCAAAGAAAGACCTTAGCTTCGTAAGGGTGGCTTATATGCTTATCTCTTCTTGCAAGCTCTATAGCACTCAAGACGTCATCCCTTATCTTAGAAAGTATTTCGTAATCTCTCATCAGCTCTTCATTCACAAGATCATTTCTCGGCTTTGGTATCTGGCTAAGGAAAACACTTTCAGGGAGACTACTGTCTATGTTACGCATGTGTTCCCACATCTCTTCGGCGGTAAAGCTAAGAAAAGGTGCAATACTTGTGGTTAGGGACTTGAGAAGTTCGTAAAGGACTGTCTGTGCGGATCTCCTTTCCCAGGCATTGGGTGCGTAAGTGTAGAGTCTGTCTTTTAGGACATCAAGGTAAAGGCTTGAAAGCTCCACACTGCAAAAGTTCCTGATAAGGTGATAAACTCTGTGAAAGGCGTATTCTTTATAAAATCTATGTATGTTTTCCAATACTGTCTGTAAGTAAGAGATCATCCATCTGTCAAAGTGGTGTAGTTGATCGTAAGGTACAACCTTGTCTGGTGTAAAGTCGTAAAGATTTGCAAGCAAGAATCTCAAAGTATTTCTTATCTTTTTATAGTCCTCTACTACTCTCTCAAGTATGGACTTTCCAAGCTTTATGTCTTCAGTGTAGTCTTCAGAGACCACCCAAAGTCTCAATATATCAGATCCGTATTTGGTTATAATCTCTTGAGGTGATATCACGTTTCCCAAAGACTTTGACATCTTTCTACCCTGCTCATCAACGGTAAAGCCATGTGTCAACACAGCTTTGTATGGTGCTTTTCCGTAAGAAGCAACAGCCTCAAGAAGGGAAGATTGAAACCATCCTCTATGCTGATCCGAACCCTCAAGATACATGTCAGCTGTGAGTATACCTCGTTTTTTAAGTACGCAGGCGTGAGATACTCCCGAATCAAACCACACATCAAGTATGTCCTCTTCTTTTACAAATTCCTCAGATCCGCAGTGAGGGCATTTGTAATCTTCTGGCAGTAGATCTTTTTCACTTAACTCAAACCATAGATCGGTGCCTTTTGGATGTTTTTCCACAAGCATAGCTATATGTTCAAGCACTTTTTCATCCGCAACAACATTGCCGCAATTTTTACAATAAAAGACGGTTATAGGTACTCCCCAGTATCTCTGCCTTGATATGCACCAATCTGGTCTTGTCTCTACCATGGACTTTATTCTATTTTCTCCGTAAGCTGGGATCCACCTTACCTTGCTTATCTCTTCAATGGCTAACTCTCTAAGAGTCTTGGTGTTTACTTTTCCTTCCATGCTTATAAACCACTGAGGAGTTGCTCTGAATATGACGGGATTTTTACATCTCCAGCAGTGAGGATAGGAGTGTGTAATTACTTCTTCGTAAAGCAAAAGTCCTCTACTTTTGAGGTCATCTATTATAAGCTCGTTTGCGTCAAAGACTTTTTTACCTCTCAAAAAGAGTGGTGCTTCGTCGGTAAATCTACCTTCGTCATCAACGGGTGAAAAGGGTTCAAGGTTGTATCTCAAACCTACTATGTAGTCCTCTCTACCGTGACCTGGTGCCATATGTACTATCCCCGTACCTGCATTTAGCTCCACAAACTCAGAAGGATAAACCCTCCCCTCACCATCAGTGTATGGTCTCTTATAGAGAAGCCCAACGAGTTCTTTACCCTTTACCTTCTTTGTGATAATCCCCTCTAATCGGGTAATACTCTCAAAATTTTCAAGGAGCTTTTCAGCTACTATATATGTATCTTCACCTACTTTGTAGTGAACGTAGGTAAACTCTTCACCTACCATTACACCCATGTTAGCAGGTAATGTCCAAGGCGTTGTTGTCCAAATTACCAAATAGGTATTTTTTTGGTCTTTTATGGGAAGCTTGACGTATATGCTTGGATCCTTTCTTTCGTAATATTCCACTTCAGCCTCAGCTTCAGCAGTTTTATCATAGATACACCAATATACCGGCTTTTTGCTTTTGACCACTATACCTTTTTTGAAGAGCCTTCCAAGCTCTCTTATTTCCTCAGCCTCATACGAAGGATCCATAGTAAGGTAAGGTTTTTCCCAATCTCCTATTATGCCGAGCCTCTTAAACTCCTCTTTCTGAATCTCCACAAACTTTTGTGCATACTCTCTGCAGAGTTTTCTAAATTCTACCTTGCTTATACTCTCTTTCTTTATATTTTGGGCTTTCAGTTCCTTTTCCACTTGCTGTTCAATGGGAAGTCCGTGACAATCCCATCCTGGAACGTAATGTATCCGAAAACCGCACATGAGCATATACTTGTTGATAACATCTTTTAGCACTTTGTTGAGCGCGTGTCCTATATGTATGTTACCGTTGGCATAAGGAGGTCCATCGTGAAGCACATAAAGAGGTCTGCTAACTGTCAAAGTCTCTATCTTTTGGTAAAGATCCTCCCATCTTTTGAGTACGAGCGGTTCTCTTTCTGGAAGGTTTGCCTTCATAGGAAAGTCCGTTCTCGGAAGATTCAGTGTATCTTTATAGTCCCTCATAAGGGAGATATTTTATAGGCTATAATTGAGAGTATGCAAGAGGAAGATAAGAAAAAGCTCGTGGAAGAGATCATACGAAGGCTTGAAAGGATATATCCCAACAAGCTTGAGCTTAATTTTCAGACGCCCTTTGAGCTTCTAATAGCTGTCTTACTTGCTGCTCAAACGACAGATGCTAAGGTAAACCAGGTGACCGCAAAACTCTTTGAAAAGTACAAGACCCCGGAAGATTATCTGAAGGTATCCCCTGAGGAGCTTGAAAAGGACATAAGCTCGATAAACTATTACAGGAATAAGGCAAAGTATATAAGGAGTGCTTGTAAGATACTCCTTGAAAAGTATCAGGGTCAAGTTCCAAAGAGCATAGAGGAGCTTACGAAACTTCCAGGCATAGGGAGGAAAAGTGCAAGCATGATCCTCTACAATGCCTTTGGTATAAACGAAGGTATAGCGGTTGATACGCATACCGCGAGAGTAAGCAGAAGGCTTGGACTTACCAATGAGGAAAAGCCGGAAAAGATTGAGGCAGATCTTATGAAGATCACACAAAGGCAAGATTGGGGAAAGCTTTCTAACCTCTTTATACTGCATGGAAGATACGTATGCGTCGCAAAAAATCCCAAACACAAGGAGTGCGTACTTTACGATCTTTGTCCTTCAAGAGAACTTTGAGGTTAAAAAAGAGTTACGGACAGCATCTGCTTGTCTCTCCTGGGGTCATAAAAGCCATAGTAAAGCACGCCCTTATAGAGGAAGGTGATGTACTTGTGGAAATAGGTCCTGGTACAGGAAACCTTACACGGGAACTTCTAAACTCACCTTTGAAAAAGCTCTATCTAATAGAGATAGATCCTCAGATGATACAGGAGCTTGTCAATATAAAAGATGAAAGGTTAAGTATCGTGCAAGCTGATGCGACAGAATTTGATTTTTGTTCTTTTGGTGAGAAATTGAAACTCATAGGGAATCTACCCTATAATGTAGCAAGTCTTATAATTGAAAACACAGTTATCCACAGAAAGTGCATCCCTTTTGCCCTTTACATGCTTCAGAAGGAAGTAGCTGAAAAACTGCTCAAAGGATCTTCATGGCTCTCCACCTTTGTGAGAACTTTTTACCAACTTAGATACGTGATGAGTGTGCCTGCAAGGTTCTTTTTACCTCCACCCAAAGTTCAGTCCGCAGTTCTTGAGTTTGTGAGAAAAGAAAGTTGGAATGAGGTTAAAGATGTGAAAGATTACAAGAGCTTTCTCGTAAAATTGTATTCTATGAAGAGAAAAGCTATAAAAAACAAGCTGAGTGAGGACATACTCAAAAAAGCAGGTGTGGATCCCTTAGTCAGGGTGGAGGAGCTTTCCGTATCGGATGTACTTTTGTTATATAATCTATCAAAAACTCAAGAGGTGGATGAGAGATGATGGATGTGTTCTTCATTGAGCGTGATCCTTACGCTCCCGTAAGACATTGCTATCCTGTTTCCAAGATCCTTTACGAGGGCAAAAGCGAGTATCAGGAGATAATGGTTATTGAATCTCCTAACTTTGGCAAGGTTTTAGTTCTTGATGGTGTAGCTCAGTGTGATGAGAGGTTTGAGTTTATTTATCATGAGTTTATATCGCACATCCCACTTTATGCACATCCTAACCCTGAAAATGTCCTCATAATAGGGGGAGGTGACGGCGGTGCTTTAAGGGAGGTACTAAAGCATAAGGAAGTAAAAAGGGCGGTTCTGGTTGACATAGACAGGGAAGTTATAGAGGTTTCAAAAAGATTTTTCCCTACCATGTCAGTAGCTTTTGAAGACCCAAGGGTCATAGTTTTGAATGAGGACGGCTACAGGTACGTGCAGGATTACGAGCAGGAGTTTGATGTGATAATAGTTGATTCTACGGATCCTGTTGGGTTTGCGCACGTCTTGACCACCGACGAGTTTTTCAGGTACGTTTTCAGGGCTTTGAAAGAAGATGGCATATACGTTGGTCAAACGGAATCCATCCACTATCATGCGGACATAGTTAGAAGGGTACAAAAGTCCCTCAAAAAGGTATTTTCCGTGGTGGATCTTTATACTGCGGTGATACCGGGATATGCAGGCTATTGGTGGACTTTTTCCATAGCGTCAAAAAAGCACCCTGTTAGAGAACCATCAAGACAGGTGAGCGTTCAGACCAAACTCTACAGTGCGGATATGCACAGACATGCATTCCTTCCAGAGAGCTTTTATAAAAAGCTCATGTCAGGTGAGTACTGAGTTATGAAGTTTTACGTAACTACACCCATATATTACGTGAACGATATACCCCATATCGGGCATGCTTATACCACTATAGCTGCGGACACTCTGGCAAGGTTTTACAGGCAAAGGGGATACGATGTTTTTTTCTTGACAGGCACAGATGAACATGGGTTAAAGATACAGAAGTCCGCAGAGGAAAAGGGCATATCACCCAAGGAGCTTGCAGACCAAAATGCGGAGAACTTCAAGAAACTGTGGGAATTTATGAAAATAAGTTACGACAGATTCATAAGGACTACGGACGAGGAGCATGTAAGGTTCGTTCAGGAGATGTTCATAAAGAGTTACGAAAGGGGAGACATATACAAGGGTGAGTATGAAGGATATTACTGTGTAGGCTGTGAGGAGTTTAAGCCCGAGAGCGAACTCCTTGACGGAAATATCTGCCCCATACACTTAAGACCCTGCGAGTATCTAAAAGAACCTTCTTACTTCTTCAGACTTTCCAAGTATGGGGAAGAGCTTTTGAGACTTTACGAATGGCATCAGGACTTTATTATGCCCGAATACAGGAAGAACGAGGTTGTGAGTTTCGTAAAACAGGGACTTAAAGACCTTTCTGTCACAAGACCTACAGCCAGGGTGAGGTGGGGTATAGAAGTACCCTTTGACAAAGAACAAACCATATACGTATGGTTTGACGCCCTCTTCAATTACATATCCGCACTTTGGGACAGACCTCACTACTGGCCTGCCGATCTGCATCTTGTAGGCAAAGACATCTTGAGGTTTCACGCGGTTTATTGGCCTGCCTTCCTCATGTCCGTGGGCTATCAAGTGCCTGAGCGTATCTTTGCTCACGGCTGGTGGAAAGTGGAAGGTAAAAAGATGTCCAAATCCTTAGGTAACGTCATAGATCCCTACAGGATGGTTAAAGACTATGGGCTTGATGAGATGAGATACTTCCTTTTGAGGGAGGTACCTTTCGGTCAAGATGGGGACATAACACAAGAAGGTTTGAGAAACAGACTCACTGGAGAGCTTTCCAACGAGATAGGAAACTTATTTAGCAGAGTGAGTGCTATGCTAATAAGGTACACAGGGGGAAGCGCATCTGGAGAGAAAGATAGAGTTTACGAAGTTTTTTGCAGGGAAGTCATAAGAGATTACGAACAAAGAATGAAGAATTTAGATTTCTATAACGCTCTTGAGGCTGTGCTGAAGCTTTCCAGTTTTTTAAACAAGTATGTGGATGAGAAAGCACCTTGGAGTTTAGCCAAATCTGATGAGGGAAAACTCAGAAGTATCCTCTACAATCTAACGGATGGTCTTTTTGTCCTTGCCTACCTTTTACAACCCTTTATGCCTGAGAAGATGGAAACTGTAGTTAAAAATATGAGCTTGGGGAAAGTGGTCAAGAACATAGAGCCGTACACCTTTAGCTCCTACACCCTTAAAGAAAAGCTCCTTCTATTTCCAAGAAGGATATAAGAGAGTATGTTTCCTGTTGAGTGGTGGCAACTTGCTGAGCGTAGGCTTGTGAATCCACAAAGGGCAAAAGAAAGCTTAGAAGAACTTTTGAAAAGACACAGAAATCCTCAAACTTTGATAAATTACCTCAATCAAAGGAGGTTTACCTTACTCCTTGAACTGCTTGATCACTCAGACTGCATAAGAAAGTTCCTCATAAATCATCCTGAGGACTTTCAAAACACTATACCCGGACTCTGGTATGTGACCAAGAGGAAAGAAGACTACCTGAAAGAATTGAGAGAACTCATTACCGATAGCCTACCAGAAGATGAGTTTTCAAAGAGGCTTGCCTACTACAGACACAGGGAACTTATGAGGATACTTTCCAAGGAGATACTAAAAACGGCAAAACTTGAGGATCTTCTTGTAGAGTACTCTCACCTCCCTGATGCCATGCTTGAGCTTGCTTATGAAAGAGCCTTCAGAGAATTTAGCGAGTTTTATGGAAAGCCTATTGAAGAAAACAATAGAGAGGCAACCGGATGTGTGGTAGCCCTGGGTAAGCTTGGAAGCTTTGAACTCAATTACTACTCGGATATAGATATAATGTTTCTGCACTCTTCGGATAAGGGTTTTGCGGGAAAGCTAAGCCTGAACGAGTTTTTTTCCAAAGTATTTCAAAAGGTTTTTACTCTAATGAGCAATGTTACACCTGAAGGGAAACCCTACGAGGTGGATCTGGATCTTAGACCCTTTGGAAGATCGGGACCCATAAGTATGTCTTTGAGAAGTGCGGAGCTTTATTACGAGTCTTATGGAAGGATATGGGAAAGATTTGCGCTTCTGCGGGCAAGGTTTTCAGCAGGTGATGAAGATCTCTATCAGAGTTTTGAAAGGGATGTCAGGATACCTTTCGTTTTTAAGAGATCCGTTGATTACAAGATCATAGAGGAGGTTCAATTTATAAAGGCTCAGATCTTGGCACAAGCAAAAAGGCAGACATATGAAGCTGTGAATATAAAGCTTTGCGAGGGAGGAATAAGAGAGCTTGAGTTTGCCGTTCAATCTTTAGTACTTTTGCTTGGCGGAAAGTTCCCTTTTCTGAGAGAGAGCAACACCTTTAAAGCCATATGGAGATTGAATCAGAAAGGCGTATTTTCCAATGAAGAAGCTAAGTTTCTTGAGGAAGCTTACGAGTTTTTGAGAAAGATAGAGCATAGAGTTCAAACCTACAGGTGCATACAAACGCAGAAACTTACAAAAGAAGATATCCCTATAATAGCCAAAATGATGGGATACGAACCTGAAGAATTTGAAAAAAAGATCGGCATTTACACAAAAGGTGTAAGTAACATCTTCAAAAGCGTGATACCTTCAGGCGAAGAGAAAGAACCCGAACCTATACAACAAGCTATACTGACAGAAGATTTCGTGCATGCTAAAGAGATCCTCTCTAAACTTGGTTTTAAAAATCCAGTAAGGACTTACAACATACTCCTCAGTTATGTACACGGCAGGGAGGGTATAAACCTTTCCAATTACGAAAGAAAAAAACTCCTTGAAATGCTACCCAAAATAGTTTCGTATATGTCGGCTTCACCGGATCCGGACGAGACACTCAATAACTTTGACAAATTCTTTTCTAATCCAACGGGAAGAAAGGTAATTCTAAGTCCATCAAAGGAGGACGTTATAAAAATACTTTGTAAAGTCTTTTCCCTCTCTTCCTATCTTTCTACACTTGTGAGCAGAAATCCTGATCTCGTTGAGGACCTTTTGACTCTTTATCAGGATTTTCCGGAAGAGAGCCTCCTTCAAGAGGAATTTGAAAAATACGAAAGTACGCTCAAACTGAGCCTTGAAAACACCTTCAGAAGATTCAAAAAGGTTTGGGAGGTAAGAATAAGCCTCGTTTACCTCGCTAAAAAAGATGATAAATACGCAAAGCTGAAAGACTTCTTCAAAAGCCTCACAGATCTTGCAGACTTCATTATGAAAAAGCTGTGGGAAAAGCTGGATCTGTTTAGAGAAAATATGACACTAATAGCTTTGGGAAAGTATGGAAGTTCAGAGCTTAGCATAGGCTCGGATCTTGATCTCGTCTTTGTAGGAAGGGATCACAGAGATGAGAGGGTAAGCCTCGTACAAAACTTCATAAGGTTCTTAACTACTCACACAAGGGAAGGTTACCTTTACGATGTAGATTTCAGGCTTAGACCCATGGGGACAAAGGGGCAACTCATACCTTCTTTAGACTTTTACAAAGAGTATTTTTCAAAGTATGCCAGAACCTGGGAGAGACTCGCATGGACCAGATGTAGATATATAGCTGGAGATCAAGATCTTTACGACCACTTTGAGCTTATTCTTGAGAATTTTCTCTTTGATAAGCCTATGGGGAAAGAACAAAAAGAGGATATAAAGACCATCAGATCTGCCCTTGAGGCGCAAGCTAAAAAAGGTGCTGAGACTATAGACCTGAAGTTCGCTCCAGGCGGTATAATTGACGGCGAGTTTCTGGCACAGTACTTTATAATTCTTGAAAGGATGAGAGAACCTTCTATGATAAAGGCTTACGAGAAGTTAGTGGAGAAGCACCCCATTCTCAAAAAGGCTTACGAACATTACATGTTTTTGAGACTTGTAGAGACAAGACTTAGACTCTCCAAAGAAAGGGGAACATCCGTTCTCAGCGCGCAGGATATTACAAAGATCGCAAACTCCTTAAGCATGGATAGAGACGAGTTTCTTGAGGATCTCAAGCTTAGAATGAGGGAGATGAGAGAGATATTTTTGGAGGTCTTTGAATAAATGCTCTCCGTTCTTATCCGTGCAAGGAACGAGGAAAAAAACATACAAAGAGCGATAAAGAGCGCTCAACCTATAGCTGATGAAATAATAGTACTGGATTCGGGTTCAAAGGACAACACGGTAGTGTTGGCAAAAGAGCTTGGCGCTAAGGTGTTTTTTAAGGAATGGGAAGGTTACTCCAAACAGCTCAATTACGGACTAAGCTTGTGTCAAGGTGAGTGGGTACTTGTTCTGGATGCGGACGAAGAGCTGACTCAAGATCTAAGATCATCAATAAAACGGGCAATAGCCTCCCAAGAGTACCAAGTGTACATGCTAAACAGGAGAACTTACTATTTAGGGAGGTTTTTGTCCCACGCTTGGCAACCCGAATGGAGGGTAAGACTCTTTAAAAAAGAAGCAGTACGCTTTGAGGGGGAACTTCACGAAAGAGCCATTTACTCTGGCAAAGCGGGAAAGCTAAAGGGATACCTCAATCACTACTCTTTTAAGAGCCTCCATCATCACTATATCAAATCCATAGAGTATGCAAAAATCATGGCAAGGAGCATGAAAAGAGAGGGAAAAGACTTTAAACTGTATAACCTACTGATTAACCCACTTTGGGATGCTTTTAAGGTTTATTTTCTGAAGCTTGGCTTCCTTGATGGAGTGCGAGGACTTTCTGTTGCTTTCTCAACGTTCTTTTACGTATTTTTAAAGTATCTCTTTTTGTTGGAGCTGGAACTTGAAGAAAGGTATGGAGAAGAGTTATGGAAGTGAAGGCTTTTTATTGGAAGGGTGATTATCTGCTTTTGTTGGATCAAAGAGATCTTCCAGATAAGGAGGTTTGGCTAAAGCTTACGGATCACATTGAGGTTGCGGATGCCATAAGGAGTATGGCTGTAAGAGGAGCGCCTGCTATAGGCTGTGTAGCCGCTTACGGTTTCGTTCTTGGTATAAAAAGGGAGGAGCCTGAAAAGGTACAGGCTGTGTTGAAAAATACAAGACCGACAGCTTATAACCTTTTTTGGGCTTTGAACAGGATGGCGAAGGCTTTAAAAGAAGGCAAGGATATTGAACAAGAAGCTATCAATATAGAGAAAGAAGACTACAATGCAAACAAAAGGATGGGTCAGATAGGTAGTGAGTTTATAAAGGATGGTATGAGGATACTTACTCACTGTAATACAGGGGCGTTGGCGACAGCTGGATGGGGGACCGCACTTGGGGTTATAAGATCGGCTCATTATTCGGGCAAAAAGATACACGTTTTTGTGAATGAGACGAGACCTTACATGCAAGGTGCGAGACTAACAGCCTGGGAGCTTCTCAAAGAGGGTATACCACACACACTCATCACGGATATGACTGCAGGTTTTCTCATGAAGAAGGGACTTATAGATGCTATCTTTGTAGGTGCAGATAGGATAACCAAAAGAGGAGACGTGGCAAATAAGATAGGCACTTATACGTTGTCTGTCCTTGCAAAAACTCACAACATACCCTTTTACGTAGTTGCACCTACATCAACCTTCGATCCGAGTATGGAGAGTCAAGATGAAATACCAGTAGAGGAGAGATCGGGAGATGAGATAAAGTCTTTTAAGGGTTGCAAGTTCGCACCTGATGATACACCAGCTCTTCATTTGGCTTTTGATATTACGCCTGCAGAAAACATAACCGCAATAATAACGGAAGAGGGAGTAATACATCCAAGAGATCTCTAAATTAAGAACTCAAGGTCATCCATACTCTCAAAACCTTTAAGAACCAGAAAGAGTCTCTCAAGACCTATGGAACAGCCCGCACATTCGGGAAAATCTTCGTATGCCTTTAAAAGTTCTTCATCCATAGGCATTTCTCTTCCTTGTAGATAAAGTTTCATTCTCCTCTCTATCTCGCTTTTTGATGTTTCTTCCGTCCAACCGTTGGCTATCTCCACACCTTTTATATAAAGCTCAAACCTTTCTGCGTAACCTCCTTCCACTTTAGCATAAGCGCTCAACCTCGTAGGAAAATGTGTCAAAAAGGTAGGCTTTTCCTTACCCAAATGTCTTTCCATTTGTATGTATATCTCGTAGAAAATACTTTCCCAGTCCTCATCGTCTTTAAAGGGATAACCGTAAGATATGAGATTGTTTTTGAAAATCTCCTCATCTTCGGACAGCACAACTCCGGTATACTCCTCAAAGGCATGTTCCAATCTGATGATTTCATAATCCTGCGAAACACCAAGGTATTTCAAAAGTTCTCCTATCTCTTGTATTAAGTAGTTATAATCTTTTCCTATCCTGTACCACTCAAGCATTGTAAATTCAGGTCTATGGATCTTACTGCAAGGATCTCTTCTAAAGACTTTACCTATTTGAAAAATATCGGTACGATATTTGCTGATCAACTTTTTCATGGAATTCTCCGGTGATGTTCTCAGCCAAACCCTTTTTGGACAGTTACCGCTTAGCTCAAGGCTGAAAGGTTCTACGTGCGGATCAATATTGGGATACGTTTGAAATATGCTTGTGTGAACTTCAAGATATCCCCTGTCCTTGAAGAAACTCCTCACACTGTCTATGAAAAGACTCCACTCTTTCAAAAGCATGCTATGATTATACAACCGTGGAGGCTTTGGTGAGCTTTGCAAACTTTACACCCCTTAAACCTCCTATGCTTATGGAGATGTTTTCTATCTCATCTGGTTTACCCTTTAGCATTATACACTCAAGACAGTTATGGTGATCAAGATGTATATGCGTACTGCAAAGCACCTTTACGTGAGCGCTGTGCTGTATGTCAAGCATTTTCTGACTCAGTTCTCTCTGGTGATGGTCGTACACAACAGTTAAGACACCTATAACCTCTTCCCCTTTTTGCCAATTTTCCTCTATCATAAGTTCCCTTATGAGGTCCCTCACAAGCTCTGACCTTGATGAATAACCTCTCTTTATTATCCTCCTATCTAATTCCTCAAGAAGGTATTTGGGAAGGGACACACAAAACCTGACAACTTTTTCTTTCATTGCCATTGGATGAAATTATAAAACAGTTCCATAAATCCGGTAATAGACTGAAGCTTTATAAGGCTAACTTATAAAGAAGCTGTAAAGTTCTAATAGCGACGGAAAGATTGGTAGTTTATTTTATAAGTAAGGAGGTGGAGAAAAATGAGAGAGAGAATCGCATCCGTGCTTTTCTTCTTATTGGCAATGTTACCTTTTGCTTTAGCTCAAGATGACGAGATACTTAAAACACCTCTTACAAAAAAACTCCCTAATATGAATGTAAGCATAGGTGTAATTAGCATTGAAGAAGTTAGAAAAACCTTTCCGAGAGCTTACGAGCTTTTGGTAAGAAGTCACGGCGAACCCAAACCCTACGATACTCATCACCTTGCTGTTGCCCTTTGGAAGGAGGAAGGCGGTAAGGTAATCTATCTGTCTAACTACACAGTAGAAGCTGAGGTAAGATCCCCGCTGTTGAGAGCTGAAAGAAAGGTACTTACCAAATATCCTCATCAATACGGAGACAATTTCGGTGGATGGTTTCAGATGTCTGATAAAGGTCTTTACTCAATAAACGTGTATATAAAAGACAGCAAAGGGAAGGTTACGAGGGTAAACTTTGATTACTTTATGCAGTAAAGCCTAATCTCCCTCATCTTCCTTTTTGTACTTTTTCGCATAATTTATGTGTATGCCAAACAGATTGATAAATGCCAAAAGCCCTTATCTTAAAAAGTCCGCCCATCAGCCCGTTGATTGGTATGAGTGGTGTAACGAAGCTTTTGAAAAGGCTAAGAGAGAGGATAAACCCATACTGCTATCCATAGGAGGTGTATGGTGCCATTGGTGTCATGTGATGGCAAAGGAGAGCTTTGAAGATCCGCAGATAGCGAACATAATAAACGAAAACTTTGTTGCTATAAAGGTGGATAGGGATGAAAGACCTGACATAGATAGAAGATATCAAGATACAGTGATAGCTCTCACGGGAAGTGGCGGATGGCCTTTGACAGTTTTTCTCACACCTGAAGGAAAGATCTTCTTTGGAGGTACCTACTTTCCACCAGAAGACAGGTGGGGAAGACCTGGCTTTAAATCATTGCTTTTAAGGATCTCACAACTTTGGAGGGAGGATAGGGATAGGGTGCTAAGATCTGCAGAACAAATTTTCAGAGAGTTACAAAGCTATAGTCTTATGAGCTTTAAAGACACTCTTGATGAAGAACTTTTAAACAGAGGTATAGGCACTCTACTCTCCTCTATAGATTACGAAAGTGGAGGTATAGGATCGGCTCCTAAGTTTCATCACGCTAAAGCTTTTGAGCTTTTGCTTTATCATTACCACTTCACAAAGCAAGATCTTGTTAAAAAGGCTATGGAGGTATCGCTAAACGCTATGGCAAGAGGCGGTGTTTACGATCACCTTCTTGGTGGCTTTTTCAGGTACTCAACGGATGAAACTTGGAATATACCACACTTTGAAAAAATGCTTTATGACAATGCGGAACTTTTAGGGCTTTACTCGTTAGCTTACAAGGTTTTCGAAGATCCCCTTTACGAATACGTAGCAAAGGGCATAATAGACTACTACAGACTTTACGGTTGTGATCCAGAAGGAGGTTTTTACGCATCCCAGGATGCCGATATAGGTACTCTTGATGAAGGCGGTTACTACACCTTTACATTAAAAGAACTTGAATCCTTGCTTGAAGCGGAAGAGCTGAAGGTAATAAGCCTTTACTTCGGTATAGGTACGAGAGGAAGAATGCATGACAATCCAGAAAAGAACGTACCCTTTATAAATACAAAATCTGATCAAATAAGTGAAATTTTGGGAATAAAAGAGGAAAGAGTAAAAGAGCTTATAGAAAGCGCAAAAAGGAAAATGATCAGTTATAGGAATCGCAGGCAGATACCCTATATAGACAAAACTATATACACAAACTGGAACGGGCTTATGATAGATGCTCTTTGTACCTACTATAAGGTTTTTGAAGATGAGTGGGCGCTAAAGATGGCAGAAAAAACAGCAAAAAGGCTACTTAAAGAGAGATACAAAGATGGATATCTTGAGCATAACGAAGATGTAAAGGGATATTCTGAAGATTACCTATTCCTATCAAAGGGGCTTTTTTCCCTCTTTGAGGTCACACAGGATAAAGCTTATCTTGAAATGTCAAAGAATCTGCTGGATAGATCTATAGAACTCTTTTGGGACAGTCAAGGTTGGGGCTTTTTTGATACACACCAGGAAGGTGAGGGACTTCTTAAGATAAAGAACAAACCACTCCAAGACACACCCACTCAATCCGTTAACGGTATGGCTCCTTATCTGTTACTCCTTATGGAGTCCGCTTTAAGCGATAACAAGTATGGGGAGTATGCAGAGAAAAGCTTGATGGCTTTCTCACGTTTTGTAAGGGAATTACCGATGGCTTCCCATTCTTACCTTATAAGTCTTTATGCGTATTTAAAAGGTATCTTTAAGGTGGAAACGCAAAGTTACTTTGAGGATATGCTAAAAGCCTTCAGACCTTTTAAGTTTGTAATAAAAAAAGATATACAAGGTCTTGTAGTGTGTGAAGGCAAAACCTGTAAAAAGTATTCATCAGTAGATGACTTAGGAATCTAAAATGGAGCGGGCGACGGGACTCGAACCCGCGACCTGCTGCATGGCAAGCAGCCGCTCCACCACTGAGCTACGCCCGCTGAGTTATTATTATACACCACCTATTCTACGTTTGCCACCTGTTGTTTTAACCTGTCTATTTCAGACTTTATTTCAACAACAAGTTGGGAAAATTCAGGCATTTTGTTACCCAAGGTGTTTATCTCCCTGTGCATTTCTTGAAGCGTAAAGTCCAGCTTCCTCCCTACCTCTCCCTCAAAGTTTATAAGCTCCTTCAATCTGTGCATATGAGCTTTAAATCTTGTCAGTTCTTCATCCACATCCATCCTCGATAGTATGAAAGTGATCTCGTTAAGCACGGTGGGGTGTTCTTCAGGTAGGTTGAGATCCTTTGCCTTTTCAAGTACTCTACTTTTTACAGAGTTTAAAACCTTATCCTTTTGCCTCTCAATCTCAATTAATAAGTTTTCTATTTTTTGCAGCCTTGCCATAGTGTCTTCTTTTATGTGCTTGCCTTCTTCCTTTCTGCTTTTTACGAGATCTTCAAGAGCGCCTCGCACTGCACTGTAAAGGCATTCCTCAAGATCTGGACTAAGTTCTTCAGCGGTTTTTTCTGAGTATCTCCATGCGGTTTGAAGTATAGTATCGTCTGTAAGCTCAAGCCCAAGCTCTTTCGCTACAAGCTTTATAATCTCAACATTCAGGAAAATCTTTTTGAGATCTACAGGTGAGGAAGCTATTTTGGGTGCTATATCTATGTGCATGTTTACCGTTCCCCTTGTAATAAACTCTCTCACAAGCTTTCTTATGTTCAACTCAGCCGACGATAAATTGTAATTGGACTTTACAAATATATCCAAACCCTTTGAGTTTACGCTTTTTACAAAAACCGTTACAGTCCATTTCTCATTCTCAAATACGAACTTCCCAACACCTGTCATACTTTGCATAGCTCAAGTATTATAAAATAGACAGAAGCATGAAAGTATACATTATGGGTTCCGATCAGAGGATAGTCAGGTGTGCGAGGGTGTCCTTTGATAAGGATACTCAGGTGGATATAGAAAGGGACAAAAAGCTCATAAAGTATCTGTTTGAACACAGGCATGCAAGCCCTTTTGAACACGTAATTATAGCTTTTGAGGGGGAAAAAAGAGTGTGGCTTGAGCTTATGGAGAGGGTAAGTAGTCCCGTCTTTCAAGTTTATTGGGCTGGGGGTTACGTTTGGCTAAACCTGAGAAACTTTATAAATGCGATGGAGTGGATGTCAGAAGAGATAAAGGAAGCTGTGCGCAACAGACTCCCAGCGACCTTTGGAATTATTGAAGGGAAATATACTGATAGCTACTCCACAGATACTTCCTACGTTATTGAGAAGATGGAGACCTCCTCAGGTTGGATCGGACTTGTGGACAAACTTGAGCTTGGGACTGTGATGGATTATTACACCTTTGTAGTTGAGTGTCCATTATTTGTGGCAAGACAGTGGCATAGGCATCGCTTTGGATCTTTCAACGAGGTTAGCAGGAGGTATGTGAGTTACGATCCGACCTTTTATATGCCTGATTATTTGAGGAAGCAGGCTGAAAAGAACAGACAGGCATCTGTAGATGAAAAGATACAAGAGCCGTGGAACTCTATATTTCTTAAAAAGATAAAGTGGTATATTGCTGACTTACAGACACTTTATAAAGATATGGTTAATAAAGGAGTTGCCAAAGAGCTTGCGAGGGGAATTCTCCCTCAATTTATGCACACCAAGTACTACTGGACAGTTCCGAGAATCTCACTTGATAACTTTATAACTCTCAGGACACATGCGGGTGCGCAAAAAGAGATAAGGGAATTTGCGGAGGCTATTCAAAAACTTGTGGGATACAGAGGAAGCGACAGCTTTAGGCTGTGATGTTTTTTGCAAAGTTCAAAAAATCTTCAAACTTCACATTTCCTTCCCTTACAAGCCTAAAGCTCCTTTTACCTATGAATCTCACTATAGTGGAAGGCTTTCCTTCAACGTATCCCCCATCTATGTACAGATCTATCCTGTCACCGAAGTATTCCTCCGCCATTTTTACATCCACTGCAGGTTTTAAACCTTCTGGATTGGCACTTGGTGCAACGAGAGGTAAGTCAAGCAAAGTGAGTAGAGCTCTCACAAAAGTACCTCTCTTTGGTATCCTAAAAGCTAAGCTCTTTTTGCCCTTTGTCAGATACAAAGGTATAGTGTTTTTTTTGTAGAAGATGATCGTGACGTGGGCATCAAGCAGATCCCAATACTTTCTATCAGCATAAAGATCAAAAGCTCCAAGCCATTCTTTATTGGGGAGGAGTATTATAAAAGGTCTTCCCGAAGGTCTTCTTATAGAGTAGAGTCTTTCTACTGCTTCTCTGTCAAGAGCATTTGCCAAAAGTCCGTAGATAGTATCTGTAGGTGAGAAAACGATCCCACCTCGTTTTATGATTTCAGCCGCAGAAGAAAGCGCATTTTTTTTATGAACCTTCACCACCTTCATAGCTTTATAACCTCAAGTACCTTCTCCACATCAGGTGGTACGTTTATTGGTTCTTCACAAACGCTTATAGCGGTATTTGGATCTTTTAAACCATTCCCGGTGAGAGTACACACAACTACCTCACCACCTTTAAAGTAGCCTTCCCTTGTTAGCTTTATAAGTCCAGCTATGGAGGCTGCGGATGCGGGTTCACAGAATATACCTTCCTTTGATGCTACAAGCTTATATGCATTCAGAATTTCATCGTCGCTAACCGCATCTATCTTCCCCTTTGATTCGCTTGCAGCTTGAAGAGCCTGTTGCCAGCTGTAAGGATTACCTATCCTTATAGCCGTGGCTATGGTTTGAGGGTTTTTTATCACATAACCTTTCACTATAGGAGCTGAACCTTCAGCCTGCCAACCCATCATCTTAGGTAACTTCTTTATCTTCCCCTTTTGGTAATACTCTTTGTATCCCTTCCAATAGGCTGTTATGTTTCCGGCGTTACCAACAGGAATAAAGTGATAGTCCGGTGCTTCTCCTAAAGCGTCGCATATTTCAAAGGCTGCAGTCTTTTGCCCCTCTATACGATAAGGATTCACAGAATTCACTATCTCAACCGGAAGAAGCTCTCCTATCTTCCTTACTATGTAAAGGGCGTCATCAAAGTTTCCCTGCACAGCTATCACCTTTGCTCCATATATGACAGCCTGGGAAAGTTTACCAAGAGCTACTGCACCTTTAGGAAGCAGTACATAGGCTTTTAGCTTAGCTTTTGCAGCGTATGCGGCAGCAGAAGCCGATGTATTTCCTGTGGACGCACATATTACAGCCTTTTTTCCAGATTCAACCGCTTTAGAGATGGCTAAAGTCATTCCTCTGTCCTTAAAAGAACCTGTAGGATTCAGCCCCTCATACTTGAGAAAGATCTCCCCTTTAAAACCTATTCCCTTTGCCAGATTTTCAGCGTGTATAAGGGGTGTATTACCTTCACAGAGAGTAACTACAGGGGTGCTTTCTGAAACGGGTAAAAACTCCCTGTATCTGTGTATGATACCACGCCAGTAATTCATAATTTACTGCTCTTTCTTTTCTTGCTCCTGTTTTTGCCCCTCCTTTGATCTTTCCAGTTCCCTTTTAGCACCTTCTATGGCACCCGATGCGGCAGCAGAGGCTACTTTTATAATCCTGTTGGCAACATCCAGAAGTGATGTGGTGATCTCTCTCGCTTTCTCAAAAGGCACCTGCACTATAGGTTTTTCTTCAATGCCTATCTTCTCTTTGAGAGTTTTCAGCTCCTTTTCCAACCTTTCGATCTCTTCTCTCAAATTCATCTCTTGTTTCTTTTCTTCCTGCATAATTGAATCCTCCTTACTATATTTTAACATAGTGCTGTACGAATTTTCCGCAGGTGGTGTACTCATAAAAGATGGAAAGATTCTGCTTGTGAAAAATCCCTCTGGCGTATGGACCTTCCCTAAGGGGATCGTAGAGCAATGGGAAAGTGTCGAGGATGCAGCGCTTAGGGAGGTGGAAGAAGAGACGGGAATAAAAGGGGAGATCCTTCAAAAAATCGGGGAAATTGAGTATTTTTATATGAGAGGTGGCGAAAGAATAAAGAAAAAAGTTGTTTACTTCCTGATGAAGTATAAAAGCGGGGAGCCTAAGGCTTCATGGGAAGTTGTAGATGCCAGATTCTTCCCGCTGGAGGATGCAAAAAAACTCGTAAAGTACAAAGGAGACAAGGAGATACTTAAAAAAGCGCTTTCTTTAGCTCCACTCTTTCCCGAAAAGCTCTAACGGAGTGTTAGGTTCAGGATTTATGTCAAGAGGTGCGATGATACCTCTTTTGAATCTCTCCATGCCTGCGTAGGCTATCATACAGGCATTGTCAGTAGAGAATTTAGGGTGTGGTAGATAAATTCTATAGCCCATTTCCTTAGAAAGTTTCTCAAATCTCCTTCTGAGTTCGGTGTTGGCTGACACACCACCTACCACCGCAATGCTTTTGACTTTGGTCATCTCCACAGCTTTGATCACTTTTCTTTCTAAAACATCAACCACTGCCATCTGAAAGGAGCAAGCCAGATCCTCCCGAAAGTAATCACCTGCCTCTACTATATGTCTAACCGCAGTCTTAAGACCGCTGAAGGACATACTCAGATCATCTCTTTCTATCATAGGTCTTGGGAGCTGATAGGAGGGTCTTCCCTTTTGAGCTAACCTGTCAACTATGGGTCCACCGGGATAACCAAGTCCCATAAGTCTTGCCACTTTGTCGTAGCTTTCACCTACAGCATCATCAAGTGTGCCACCTAAGAAGGTGTACCTGCCAAAGCCCTCCACCAGGTAGAGATCCGTATGTCCTCCAGATACTATAAGAGAGATAAAAGGGTAATCAACTGGTCTTTCCAGAAAAACCGAGTATATGTGTCCTTCAAGGTGATGCACGGGGACGAGAGGTTTTTCAAGCGCATAGGCTAAAGATTTAGCAAAGGCTACACCTACCACAAGGGACAAAATAAGACCTGGGGTGAGTGTAAAGGATACGAAGTCTATCTGGGATATATCCATACCTGTATCTTTCAAAAGCTTGTCAAATAGGGGTAGTATGTTTTTCGTATGTTCCCTTGCAGAAAGCTCTGGTACTACTCCCCCAAAAGATGAATGTACCACTTGAGAGAGCAATACATCACCTATTATACCTTTATCAGAAGAGAAAAGGGCGAGAGCTGTCTCATCACAAGAAGTTTCTACAGCGAGGGTAATCATGCCGCTCTTTTTAAGGTTTCACCTTTGTCTATTATCTCAATAGCCTTCTCCAGCTGAGGATCCAGATCTGGCAAAAGTATGAGTTTGTGGTTGTCTCCCTGCATCCTCTTTTGCCTTATGGCTTCCTGGAGCTTCTCCTCCTGCTTTTCATCCATCACAACCTGCACGTCTGGAGTTATACCCTTCTTGTGTATGAGCCTGCCCAGAGGAGTGTAGTAGTACGCTATGGTTAGCTTTATGGCAGAGCCGTCCTCAAGAGGCATGATATTTTGAACGGATGCCTTACCGTAACTCTTCTCTCCAACTATTACAGCTCTCTTGTAGTCTTGAAGCGCACCTGTGACGATCTCCGATGCACTTGCAGAACCTTTGTTTATAAGAACGACAAGAGGCATATCCTCAGGAAGGAGTGGTTTCCTTTTTGAGAAATACTTGTTTATCTCACCGTCCCTTGTTTTGGTGTAAACTATGAGCTTACCTTCGGGAATGAAAAGTTCAGCTACATTCACAGCCTCGGTCAAAAGTCCTCCCGGATCGTTTCTGAGATCAAGTACGATACCTCTGACATTTTGAGCAAGTAAACTCTTTATGGCTTTTTCCATTTCGTTTCCTGCACCATCGTTAAACTGAGATAACCTTATGTAACCTACATCCCCTATCTTCGTCCATTTTACGCTCTCTATCTTTATGAGACTCCTCTCAAGCTCAAATTTGAGAGGTTTATCCGCACCCTTTCTCATTATGGTCAAGTTCACCTTTGTACCGGGTTTACCTCTTATCTTTTGTACCACATCGGTGAGCATCATGTTAGATGTGTCCTCACCGTTTATCTCAATGATTATGTCCCCAGGTCTTATCCCTGCCCTGTAGGCCGGTGTCCCTTCTATGGGAGACACCACTATAGGTCTGCCCTTTTCCATGCTAATCTCAATACCTACACCGCCAAACTCACCCTCGGTTTCCTCTTTGAACTCTTTGTATTGCTCCGGTGTGAAGAAGGCTGAGAAGGGATCTAAAGACTTCATCATACCGTTCAAAGCACCGTATATGAGATCTTTTGTACTCACATTCTCCACATAGTTCTCTTTAACAACCTTAAAAACATCCGTAAAGAGCCTGAAGTACCTGTAGTCGTCCTCACCGCCCTTGTCTCTGGGAAAGCCACCCGCAGTGCCAAGCACAAAACCTATGCCAAAGGCAACCATCAAGATACCTAAAAATTTGACTCTCTTCATCTTTGCTCTCCTCTTTCTATAAAGATATCCTTTACGTCTTTAATGTAAAAGCTCGCCTTACCAAGCTCCGATTGAGATATGCAGTAGGTATTTGTACCTACGTTTATATGTTTTTCTACACCGTTTACGAGCTGTACCTTCACGTCAATGGCATCTTCTTTTTGAGAAATGACTTTTATATGTCTTATATTTTCAAAAGGTATGGCATACTCAACGTTCCCCTCCCTGACCCTCAAATAATCCCTTCCGTTACAGCTTATCCCTCTGAGGTTATGAGTTACACCGTCGGCATCAATCACCCTAACGGATAGGTTCTTGTTCACCTTTACAGGTTCAGCCATAGACAGTACAAAAAGGGATGTAAGGATAAGTTTCTTCTTCATAAGATTACATTATACCCTCTTCTTCATCCTTTAACAGCTTGTATATGAGACTATCCGTGAGAGCTATCCACGAAGCTTCTATTATGTTTTCAGAGACGCCCACAGTTCCCCACTTTCTCTTTCCATCAGTGGACTCTATAAGCACTCTCACCTTTGCGGATGTACCTTCGGATTCGTTGACTATCCTCACCTTGTAATCTATGAGCTGAACATCTTTTAGGCTGGGATAGAACTCCTCTAAAGCTTTTCTGAGCGCTCTATCCAGGGCACTTACAGGTCCATTGCCAAGGGCTGCGGTATGCTCCTTTATACTTTCAACATAGAGTCGTACGGTAGCTTCGGAAACTGGGGAATTGTCCGTGCTTCTTCTGGCTATAAGCACCCTGTATGCGTCAAGGTCAAAGTAGTTTTTGACAAGTCCAAAATGCCTCTTGCATAGAAGCTCAAAGGATGCTTCGGCAGCCTCAAAATGGTAACCTTCCTTTTCAAGTTCCTTTATCTTCTCAACAAGTTTGAGCAGTTCTGGAGACTTTTCATCCACCTTTATACCCATCTCCCTGAGCTTGTATAGTATGTTGCTCCTGCCGGAAAGGTCCGATACAGTTACTTTCCTTCTGTTTCCCACGAGAGCTGGGTCTATGTGTTCGTAGGTTTCAGATCTTTTCATGACAGCGGAAGCATGAACACCCGCTTTGTGAGTGAAGGCACTTTCTCCTACATAGGGCATATTCTTAGGCAGAGGCATGTTGGAAATTTCAGAGACAAAATGAGCAAGTTCTGTCAATTTTTTCAGGTTTTGGGAAGGAATTACGCTAAAGCCGAGCTTGATCTGGAGGTTTGGTATTATAGAACAGAGGTTGGCGTTACCCGTCCTTTCACCTATACCGTTTATAGTGCCGTGAACTTGCCTCGCACCAGCAAGTACAGCCATAAGAGAGTTAGCGACACCTGTATCAGCATCATTGTGAGCGTGAATACCTACGCGTGCGCCTGGGAACTTTTCTTTCACAGCTTTGGTTATCTCGTAGATTTCATTGGGAAGACTGCCTCCGTTTGTATCGCACAGCACTATCCAATCGGCACCCCCTGCAAGCGCAGCATCCAGAACAGCAAAAGCGTAATCTTTGCTGTGCTTGTATCCATCAAAGAAGTGTTCAGCGTCAAAGATCACCTCTTGAACGTGTTTTTTTAAGTAACTTATAGTTTCATATACCATGCTGAGATTTTCTTCTAAACTCGTTCCTATGGCATGTGTCACATGAAAATCCCAGCTTTTACCAAATATGGTTATTACACTTGCACCAGATTTCAGAAGGTTATCCACTTGCTGATCCTCTTCCACCTTTTTACCCGCCTTTCTCGTAGCGCCAAAGGCAACTATCTTGGCGTTTTGTGTTTTTATTTTTTTTAGCCTTTCAAAAAGAACGGTATCTTTTGGGTTCGCACCCGGCCATCCGCACTCTACGTAATGCATTCCAAACTCATCAAGCTTTTGGAGTATGCGGATCTTATCCTCCACTGAAAAGTTTATACCTTCAGATTGTGATCCATCCCTCAAAGTAGTGTCATAAACGAAAACCTGTTCCATAAGAGTTAAAATATAAGCTCATATTTTTCTTCTGAATCTCACAACTTCCCTATTTTTTTCCTTCCTCATTTCCAATATACTCTTTGTCTCCTCCTTAAAATCGGACTTATCTATCTTGAGCTTCTCATAGCTTGCAAGGTAAGTTGACTCAAGATTATAAACCTTAGCATTTTTTACACTCTCCGGCACCAGATGATAATCGCCCGCAAGTATATACTCGGCTATCCTCATAGCCTCAGGTGAAAGTAAGACATCTTTCAGATGATCCTCCTTCCCAAACTTCATAAGACCAAGCAAAAATACTCTCTCAGCGTAAGTTAAGCTCTCTCCATCTTCTTTTACTTCCTTCTGAACCTTCGGAAGCTGTTCGTAAAGGACACTCATGGGAAGCCTGCTTATTTTACTTACCTCCCTTAAGAGTTCATGCTGGTATACTTTGTCTTTCAGAAAGCCCGCAAAGTAAAGCAAGTCTCTTAAAGCATCCCTTTGGTTATCTTTTAGTCCATACATGAGGAGTTCAAATATATCCTTTGCATTATCAATCAGAGATCGTAGGAGATCCCTGTCCCTCTTTGCGAGGGTGTCAGGGTCTTCCCCCTCCGGTAGGTGTGCCAATCTCACCTTTAGTCCGTGAGCGAGCAAATACGGTGTTGCTTGCCTTACCGCTCTCTTTCCCGCACTGTCACCATCAAAAAGGAGAATAACTTCTCTGGTATACCTTGATAGCAGTCTGGCATGATACTCACCAAAGGATGTTCCCAAAGGTGCTACCGTATTCTTGTATCCTTCATCGTGCATGCTTATAACGTCAAAGTATCCTTCGACTATCACCGCAAATCCCCTATCTTTTATGTAATCCTTGCCTTCGTATAGTCCAAATATAATTTCTCTTTTTTTAAAAAACTCACTCTCTGGAGAATTTATGTATTTGGGTTGTCCGCTATAAAGCACCCTTCCACCAAAAGCTACGTACCTTCCCTTATCGTCCCTTATAGGTATTACGATCCTTCCTGCAAAGAGATCTCTGTATATACCCTCATCAATCTTGACTATATTGCCTGTTTTTTCGTAAGCATCCAAAACACCTTCTTTTTTAAGAAGGCTTACCAGCGCTTCCGAAGATGGGGAAAAACCAAGCATGAACCTCTGAATACTCCTTGAGGAAACACCCCTACTTTTGAGGTAATCTATCGCGTTAGGGCTTTTCCTTAACATGTTATGATAATACTCTGACACAAGCTCAAAGATATGCAGTACTTTTGTATCCTTCTTTGATTCCTTCAACTTGATAGGTACGTTGTACCTTTTGGCAAGTCTTACAAGAGCCTCAGAATAACTTATGTTTTCGTAAAGAGCTACAAACTTTACCGCATCTCCTCCTACCCCACAGCCAAAACACTTAAATATACCTCTGCTGGGTGATACAAAAAAGGAAGGCGTGTCATCAGGATGGAAGGGACATCTCGCACTGTAGTTGTTGCCCGTTCTTTTAAGCTCTATGTATGAAGATATGACATCCACTATGTCTATTCTCTTGAGAATATCCTCTCTGTCAGACATGTAAGTATAAATATATCGCAAAAAGCCCCCCGCAGGGGGCACAAAGGTGTTAGCTTCTTTTTAGCCTCCTGAGGATCATAAGGGTTGGTAACAAGACCCACGCAAGGACATTAACAGGAGATGCTCCGGCACTCATAGAGCATCCACCTCCTCCACCCCCGGATGTGGTCTGAGAAGATTCCGAAGGGGATTGAGAGGGTGGTGCAGGTTGCTGTGGTGGTGCAGGTTGCTGACTCGTCTGAGCTACCCCAACACCCGTCATGTAGAGCTTCTCCGGATATGGAGAGTTTGGATACACGCTAAGAAATGCATCCTTCCTGCCTTGAGATTGGGGAGCAAATATGATACCTACCGTGCAGTAGTTTCCTGGTCCAAGATTGAACTGGGTTGTCCTGCATGGATAATCTCCGGCGTTGAGGTCAAGGATGTAGTTAGTTTCGCCTGCC
>JBEULM010000056.1 GCA_041287335.1 Hydrogenobacter sp. | reverse complement strand
TAAAGAGCTGTGGAAGGTATAGCCACCAAAAGTCCTACTGCGGTAGCTTTTAGGGCAAGTGCAAGTCCAACCATCACCTTTTTTGTGTCCACAAAACCTTCCTGACCTATAGTGTAAAAGGTGAGCATTATCCCAAGAACTGTGCCGAGAAGACCTATGTAAGGTGCGTTGGAACCTATGGTAGCTATCCAGTGCATGCCTTTCGTAAGCTCCATCTCTACGTCCTGTCTACTGCTGTACTTACTTAAATCCACCTTTTTTATAAAGGTGTACCTCTCTATGGCTGTACCTACGGATATGAAGCTTAGAAATACGAGAAAGCCTATCACACCGTAATCCACGAGCAATTTCAGTATATCCATATCACGCTTATCTTTTCCCCTCAGAAGGTGGATTATACAGGTATCCCAAGAAAAATCCCCATACGATGTGAAGCACAAGGGAGGATACATGAGCTTCTAAGGGCTTATCCATAAAGTTTACCAGCCACGATGCACCGCCAACCATTCCTAAGAACCCCACAACGCGCGTAAATACGTAAAAAATTATACCATACAAAACACCTTTCAGTACATGACTTTTTATAAACTCAATGCGAACAAAATGGATGGCATAAGGCAGTGAAAATATCACGGACTGTACTTCATGCTTGAGTGTCCAGTAAGGATTGGACAAACCTATGTGGGAATCTGGGCGATGATACAAACCAAAAAAACCAAACCATCCGCTAAATACGTAATCAACGAGAAGCATGGTATACCCAGCTATTAAACTCGCAAACAAAAAACTCGGAAAATTAACGTTCTTTATAGTTTCCCCTTCCATGGCATGTTATACTATAACACGCCTATACAGTGGTTTCAAGCTCATAAAATATGATGACAATCATACACTATTGTATCCCACATCTCATACTATATTAGCGGAGGTGTTTAAAAAAAATAGCCATGGTGGAATGGGGTATGTACGAAGAGATAAACAGATTAAAGAGTAAGAAAAATGCCCTCATACCTATACTGCACATCATCCAAGAAAGATACGGATACATACCTGAGAATGTAGTTGATATTCTATCAAAGGAGCTGAATCTTTCAAAGGCTGAGGTGTGGGGAGTCATCACCTTTTACTCGGATTTCAGACTTGAACCACCCGGTAGACACATAATCAAAGTGTGCAGATCGGAAGCATGTCTGGCTATGGGGGGACAAATACTACAGGAACATATAAAAAACAAATTGGGTATAGGTTTCGGTCAAACCACCAATGACGGAATGTTTACCCTTGAGGATATTTACTGCTTTGGTAACTGTGCATGCGCACCCTCAGTTATGGTTGACGGTAAACTTTACGGTAGGGCTTTTCCTGAAAGGATAGACGCTATCATAGAAAGCATACTAAGAAAAGGGGTAAAGGGAAATGGAAAGTAAGCATAAAGTTTTTGTTCCAAGAGATTTTTCCTCTTTGTCAATGGGAGCAGATGAAGTTGCTGATGCGATAAGGAATGAAGCGAAAAGGAGGGGCATAAAACTTGATCTTGTGAGAAACGGATCGAGGGGTATGTATTGGCTGGAACCTCTCGTGGAAGTGCAAACCTCCGGAGGGAGGATAGGATATAGAAATGTTTCTCCGGAAGAAGTCCCTTCAATCTTTGATGCCTTTTTGGACAACAAAAATCACCCGCTTTATATAGGTTTTGTAGATGAAATTGATTATCTCAAAAGGCAGACAAGACTTACCTTTGAACGTGTAGGTTTGATAGATCCTTTATCTATCGATGAGTACGTTCAACACGGTGGGTTTTCCGCACTTAAGAAGGCTCTAAGTATGGAATCTAAAGATATTATTAATGAGATAAAGATGTCAGGACTTCGTGGAAGGGGAGGAGCAGGTTTCCCTACAGGTGTAAAGTGGGAGACGGTTTTTAAGACTCCTTCCGATGAAAAGTACGTGGTATGCAACGCTGATGAAGGTGATTCTGGCACCTTTTCGGATAGGATGATAATGGAGTGCGATCCCTTCCTTCTCATAGAGGGAATGATAATAGCCGGTCTTGCGGTAGGCGCTAAAGAAGGATACATATACCTTCGCTCGGAATATCCCCTTGCGAGGAATGTATTGCAAAAAGCTATAGACACAGCATACGAGAGGGGATATCTTGGAAAAGACATAATGGGGAGCGGGAAAGCCTTTGACATTGAGTTATATGTAGGTGCAGGAGCGTACATATGCGGTGAAGAAACCGCTTTGCTTGAAAGTTTAGAAGGCAAAAGGGGTATTGTGCGTCCAAGACCACCTGTACCTGCTGTAAGCGGGCTTTGGGGTAAACCTACCATCGTTAATAATGTGGTCACGATTGCTACAGTTCCTTGGATAATCAGGGAGGGAGCCCAAAAGTATTCAAGTTACGGTACAGAAAGATCAAAGGGTACACTTCCCGTACAGCTTTCTGGAAATGTGAAGCGAGGCGGTCTGGTGGAAGTTCCTTTTGGAATAACTTTAAGGGAGCTCATATATGAGTTTGGAGAAGGTACTTACACTGGTAGACCGGTTAAAGCCGTGCAAGTGGGCGGTCCCTTAGGAGCGTATCTGTCCGAAAGTATGTTGGATGTGCCTTTGGATTATGAAGCTTTTCAAAAGATAGGTGGTATTTTGGGACACGGTGGTGTGGTAGTTTTTGATGATACTGTGGATCTTTGGTACATGGCGAGGTTCGCCATGGAGTTTTGCGCTCACGAATCTTGCAGTAAGTGTACACCTTGTCGCATAGGTTCTCAAAGAGGTATGGAGCTAATAGATAGATTGATGAAAAACGGTAAAGATGGTAGGCTTCTGACATTGCTTGAGGATCTCATGGAAGTGATGATGTACACATCTCTGTGCGGTCTGGGTGGTATGGCTCCTTATCCCGTACTTAGCATACTAAAGCATTTTTCCGAAGAACTCGGACTAAGAAAGGAATTTAAATTTAACTCTTAGGAGGTGTTGTCATGGCGTTTGTTGATGTAGCCATAAAAGATCTTGGAACTCCGCCTTCTAATTCTTCCAAGATGGTCACACTTGAGATAGATGGCATCAGGGTAAGCGTTCCAGAGGGGACATCCGTCCTTAGGGCGGCTTCTGTGGCAGGTATAAGAATACCTAAGCTGTGTGCTACTGATACGCTGAAGGCTTTCGGTTCTTGCAGATTGTGTATAGTGGAGATTGAGGGAAGAAAAGGTTATCCAGCTTCTTGTACCACACTTGTGGAAGAGGGCATGAAGGTCAGGACTCATTCAGAAAAATTGGAAAAGCTCAGAAGAGGGATAATGGAACTTTACATATCAGATCATCCTTTGGACTGCCTCACGTGTCCTGCTAATGGCAACTGCGAACTTCAAGACATGGCTGGATACGTAGGGCTAAGGGAAGTTAGGTATGGCTTTGATGGTAAGAACCATCTTAACTTGCCGAAAGATGAGAGCAACCCTTACTTTACTTTTGATCCCTCTAAATGTATCGTGTGTTACAGGTGTGTTAGAGCTTGTGATGAGATCCAAAATACCATAGCACTGACTGTAGAAGGCAGAGGGTTTGCATCCTTAGTAAAGCCTGGACCTACTGGAAAGTTCGCAACCTCAGAATGCGTGTCATGTGGTGCGTGCGTTTTAGCATGCCCCACCTCTGCGCTGATGGAAAAGAGTGTTATTGAGCAAGGTATACCTGATAGAAGTGTGAGAACTACCTGTGCCTTTTGCGGTGTAGGTTGCTCTTTCAACGCGGAAGTAAAAGGCAATAAAGTAGTAAGGATGACACCTAACAAAGAAGGTGGAGCCAATCACGGACACTCATGTGTTAAAGGTAGGTTTGCGTGGGTTTACGTGTATTCTGAAGATAGAGTTACAAAGCCGATGATACGAAAAAGCATCGATGAACCTTGGAAGGAGGTATCCTGGGAAGAAGCGATAAACTACGTAGCAAAAGAGTTCAAAAGGATACAGGAAAAGTATGGAAAGTATGCGATTGGAGCTATTACATCCTCAAGGTGTACCAATGAGGAAGTGTATATAATACAGAAATTAGTCAGGGCTGTATTCGGCAACAATAACGTGGATACATGTGCGAGGGTATGCCACTCTCCTACAGGTTACGGTCTAAAGGCAGCCTTTGGTACTTCAGCAGGTACAAATAATTTTGATTCGGTTCGTTGGGCTGATGTCATTATGATAGTGGGCGCTAATCCCACCGAAGGTCATCCCGTATTCGGTTCTCTTCTCAAGAGAAGGCTTCGTGAAGGTGCCAGGCTCATAGTTATAGATCCAAGAAAAATAGAACTTGTCGAAACACCTCATATAAGAGCTGACTACCATCTTCAACTAAGACCTGGTACAAATGTAGCCATACTAAACGCTATGGCTCACACTATAGTTTCCGAAGGGCTTGAGAATAAGGAATTTATTGAGCAAAGATGTGATATAGAAGCTTACAAAAAGTGGAGGGAGTTTATTTTACGACCCGAAAACTCTCCGGAAGCTGTTGAAAGTATAACAGGTGTTCCGGCAAGGCTCATAAGAGGTGCTGCAAGGCTTTACGCAACCGGAGGCAGATCGGCTATATACTACGGGCTTGGTGTTACGGAACACACGCAAGGAACTACGGCAGTTTTAGCTCTTGCGAATCTCGCTATGCTCACCGGCAATATAGGGAAGGAAGGTACCGGTGTTAATCCCCTCAGAGGACAAAACAACGTGCAGGGTTCTTGTGACATGGGATCCTTCCCTCACGAACTGAGTGGTTATAGACATGTATCAGACCCAGAAGTTAGAAAGCTTTTTGAAGATGTGTGGGGTGTGAAATTAGATCCAGAGCCAGGTCTTAGAATACCCAATATGTGGATGCTCGCGTTGGAAGGAAAATTCAAAGGTATATACATACAAGGTGAGGATGTACTTCAGTCAGACCCGGATGTGAATCGCGTCATACAGGCTCTTAAATCTATGGAGTGCGTTGTTGTACATGACATATTCATGAATGAAACCGCAAAGTACGCTCATGTATTTTTACCGGGTTGCTCCTTCCTTGAAAAGGATGGTACCTTTACAAATGCCGAGAGAAGGATACAACTTGTCAGACAAGTAATACCTCCTATGTGTGGAAAGCAGGAATGGGAAGTGGTTATGGATATAGCGAACGCTATGGGTTATCCTATGCGTTATAGTCACGCCTCCGAGATAATGGATGAAATAGCCAGGCTAACTCCAAGTTTTGCAGGTGTAAGTTACGAAAAATTGGAGAGACTTGGGAGCATTCAATGGCCGTGTAACGAAAAAGCACCTGAAGGCACACCCATAATGCATAAGGATGGTTTCGTCAGGGGTAAAGGAATGTTTCATATAACCGCCTTTGTCCCTTCACCCGAAAGAACCACAGAGAGGTATCCCCTTCTTTTGACTACTGGAAGGACACTCTTTCAATACAATGTGGGTACACAAACGAGGAGAACTCCAAACATCTTTTGGTATAAGGAAGATGTGCTTGAGATACACCCTCACGATGCACAGCAAAGGGGTATAAAAGACGGAGATTACGTGAAGTTAGAAAGCAGGAAGGGATGGGTAATACTGAAGGCTAAAATCTCAGATAGGGTAGCGCCAGGTGTGGTATACACCACTTTCCACTTTCCTGAAATAAATACTAATGTAGTTACTACAGATTACTCCGACTGGGCTACTAACTGCCCCGAATATAAGGTTACAGCTGTGCAAGTAACACCGGTTTACCAAAAACCACAGCTTATTGGCAAATACACACAAAAGGAGTTAGCAGGTACAGAGGTTTGAGCATGAGCGTGAAAGATCTCATATTTATGGCTAATCAGATAGGCAACTTTTTTGAACACTACCCTTTTGAAGAAGGTGTGGAAGGAGTTGTTAATCACATAAAAAAGTTCTGGCATCCCATAATGAGGGAAGAGCTTTTACGCTATTGTGAAGAGAATGGTGATCATGAGCTTATACCCGTTGTACGTGCTGCACTGGAGCGCTTAAAAGCGGAATATTATGAAGAAAAGCTCTAAGACTTACAGAAGGAGTGCGTACTGTGAATTCCCTACTCTCGTAATTCACAGACCCATGATACCTCTAAGGAGGAAGGATCTCGTTATATCTGAGGAGCCTTTAGAGATAAGGATCGTGCTTGCAAAAGGTAAAGATAGTTGGGAAAGCTTTCCCCTTTACACCACTATGAGAACACCAGGCGAGGATGAGGATTTAGTTCTGGGACTTCTTTTCAGCGAAGGTGTAATAAAAAGTCCGAAGGATGTAGAATACATCTCATACTGTGAAAACGTCAGTGAGGAAAAGCAAGGAAACGTTATAAATGTATTCCTCAAAAGGAACGTTGAAGTAACGAACCTTCCCCCCCTTCTAAGGGTATCTTATATGAACTCTGCGTGTGGTCTATGCGGTAAACTGAGTATTGAGCATCTCAAAAGTATTATCCCAACTTACGCAAATAAGGAAGACAACACATTCGTATTGAACGACGAATACTTTTACGCACTTCCTGAAATCCTCAGAAAGCATCAGGAGAAATTTCTCCTTACAGGTGGGACGCATGCTTGTGCAGCCTTTGATTTTGAAGGTAATCTTGTATGCGTGAGGGAAGACGTGGGAAGACATAACGCAATGGATAAACTCATAGGTTTTATGTTACGTAATAACAAAATACCCCTTAGAAAAATCTGTCTTGTTGTGAGCGGTAGAGCGAGTTACGAGCTTGTACAAAAAGCTCTTATGGCAGGCGCATCAATGTTTGCTTCTATAGGCGCACCCTCCACTTTAGCGATAAAGCTCGCTAAAGAGTTCGGTATGACACTTATAGGTTTTTTAAGCAGAAAGCGTTTTGTAGTGTATAATGACGCTGGAAGGTTGAACTTGGATAAGTGGTTGGTACCAAATTGGCTTTCTTGACAATGAAGAAAGAGAGTGTTAGAATAAGTAATTATTTCTTTTTATAGGAGGCGTGTCATGGCAAAAAGGGGTCTAAAAGCTCTGCTTTTACTTTCCTGCCTTTTCCTCGCTTACCTTACATCCTCACCTGCTTCATCTGCGGAGGATGAAAACCCATACAGAGCTAACGAGTCCAAGCTACCACCCATGAAGAATCCTTACGAGGGCGATCAGAAAGCTGCACAAGAAGGTAGGAAGCTCTGGTTTGCAAACGGATGCAATGGCTGTCACGGAGGAACCGGCGGAGGTGGTATGTGTCCCCCGGTGATAAATAAGGTATGGGTTTATGGGAAGTCCGATGCGGTACTTTTTAACCTTATAAAGCTCGGAAGTGTAGAACTTAGAAAGAAGTACGGGCTTGTACGTATAGGAAGAGAGAACGTAGTGGGTGATATGCCTCCATTTTCAAGTTTATCCGATGATGACATATGGAAACTCATAACGTATATAAGGTCCATATATAAAGGAGACTGATGTGAAATTGAAAGCGCTTTTGATCCTTTTTTCAGTGTTTGCAACCGTATGGGCAAATCCTTCGGTAAAAACGGAAATACGTTTCCCAAAAGCAAGGTGTGTGAAAGTGGATAAGGAAGGAGTATGCCTGATTTACAGTATTAATACTCCAGATAATGTACGCTACAACCTTTTTGTAAAATCTGGAAGTCTGCTGGAGCAAAAAAGGTATACGCTTTTGGTACTTGTGTCGCATGTAGGTTTTATGGATCCCCTTCAGGTAAGCTTAATAAGGAGCATTGATTATAAGGACTTGAAGTATGGGCTAAATCTTACGGGTACGATAGATTCTAAGAAAATACCTCTAAAAGGTTGCTCTGACTTTAGGGATAGGATACTCATAACACCCTTTGTCCTCAAAGGAGAACTTACACAGAGACAATTGGAGGACATGATCCGAGCTTCAAGATACTGTCCAGATCCAAAAAATAAAGACGCATGCTCTTACAGTGCCTTTTTTGCTTATGTACGGAAAACAGGAATGGTACTGAATGCAGTAGACCGTGAGTTTGTAACTTTATGTAAAGAAGAGTCAACCACTTTACGCTAAAAGGATGGAACGGCTATAATATATACTTATGAGCTTAGTGAGTTTTGTGAGAGTGCTTAAAGAGGAATGCGTTCAGATGATGAAAAAAGAACGCATAAAGAGGAGAGAAGGTTTAAAGCTAAGGGCGTATATTGAAAAGAAAAGCGTAGACAGAAGGAGACTTATGAATTAAAATATATCTCCTCTTAGGGGCGGTAGCTCAGTTGGGAGAGCGCCTGCTTGGCGTGTAGGAGGTCGGGGGTTCAAGTCCCCTCCGCTCCACTTTAAATATCAACCAAATCCGCATCAGTACTTAATTTGTGAATTTAACATATAAGACATCAGTGGACATGATAGGATATTAACTGACATCAGTTTTCGGCAATGTTTCGGCAAGAAGAAAAACCCTGATAGACAATGATTTTGCAAAGCACTAAGGAGGGGCAAAAAAGCCCCTCAGGAGATACAGTCAGGTCAGGCGCTTGGTGCATCCGAAAAGCTTTTCATGAGCTTTCAGGACAAGTGCCAGAGTGTGTTTACAGGGTCTTTCAGGCCTGTATCCCGCATCAGGACAGCTGCAGGAGTAGTTAAAGTGCAGGCAGGACTTTTCCACCTTGAGGGAAAA
>JBEULM010000055.1 GCA_041287335.1 Hydrogenobacter sp. | reverse complement strand
CTGTAAGTCATATGGGCTTTGTAGTTACAGGCATGTTCCTGCTCAATATGGAAGGTTTGAGGGCGAGCGTTATGGAGATGTTTGCGCACGGTCTTACGTCAGCCTCCCTGTTTATGATAGCAGGTTTTATATACAATAGGTTACATAGCTTTAACATGGACGCTCTTAAGGGAAGTGCCAAGTACATGCCGGTTTTTGCCATAATAATAGTTATAACGGGTTTTTCCTCCATGGGTCTGCCGGGAGGATCCTCTTTTTGGGGTAAATTTCTCACTATACTTTCCGCAAAAGAATATACAACATCTTTAGCCATGCTTGTACTTGCGGGTGCTTTTTTCAGCGCTGTTTACATCCTATACTTCATGAAGGTGCTTTTCTTAGACACTAAGGAGGAAAGCAGATTGATACACTTTACGGATGTGAGAGGTTTCAAGTTATCCGCCTTTTTATTTCTCGTTATACCCATGTTTATGGTTGGGCTTGCACCTTTTTTATTCTTTAACATCTTTGATAAATCGGTAAAAGGGATTCTGCTTTTAGTAATGCACAAATTGATAGGAGGATAAGCACTTCATGGAGCTGAGGGATTTGGTAGGAACTGTTGAGATTCCGAACCTACGTCTTGTTATGCCTGAAGTGATCATTTTGATAACAGGTTTTATCCTTTTCAGTTTGGACATATTGCAAAGAAAAATAAATCATAGGATCCTTACTTTAGTAAGTGTTACTGGATATAGCATCGCACTTGTCTATATAGCCTTGAATCCTCTCTTATCAGGAAGTACCTTTTATGGTCTTTATGTGAGGGATGGCTTTTCTTCTTTCCTACAGTTCTTTATGATACTTATAACCTTATGCCTTCTTGCTTTTACATACAGATATTACAAGCAGAAGCTTTCCCTCTATAGCGAATTTTATTATATACTCTCTTTCTCTCTGGCGAGTGCCATGTTTCTTGCATCCTCTTATAATCTCATTACGCTTTATGTAGCCCTTGAAGGTGTATCTATATCCTTTTACATACTCACCTCTCTTCTCAGAGGTAACTTTAATTCCAAGGAAGGCGCTTTTAAGTATCTCATACTTGGAGGTCTAAGTATAGCCTTAGCTTCTTACGGTGCTGCCTTTATGTATCTTTACGCGGGATCTCTTGACCTTCATAAGATACTCACTCACGCAGGAGAAAACAGATATTTCCTTATACTCGGGCTTGTCTTTTTCCTCATAGGCTTTGCTATCAAAATAGGTGCAGTTCCTTTTCACTTCTGGCTTCCCGACGCTTATCAGGGAGCGCCTACACCTATTACAGCCTTTATGGCTTCTGTGGGAAAGCTTGCGTTTTTTGCACCTGTTGTTAGGATTATGCCTTTAATTCAAGAACACTTTGCTTATGCTTGGGTAATTACGGTAGGACTTATATCCGCCATGACAATGCTGTATGGTAACTTGGTAGCCCTTGTACAAAAAGATGTCAAAAGGCTTTTGGCTTACTCCTCCATCGCTCATTCGGGATACATACTCGCAGGCATATCCGTCGCAAAGGTCATCGGTCTAAAAGCGGTTTTATACTTCCTGATAGCTTATGCACTTATGGGTGCAGGCGCCTTCCTTATTCTTGCCTTACTGGAGAGGCATCCAGATTGGCAGAACAAGATGGAGGAGTTTTCCGGGCTTAGATTTAATGCACCTTGGATAGCATCCTCCTTTATGATCTTCATGTTTTCTCTTTTAGGTGTTCCCCCCACGGTGGGTTTCGTAGGAAAGGCTTTAGTATTTATGGCTCTCTCCTTTGACAAGCTTTGGTGGCTTGCCTTTGTGATGATCCTGGCTACAGGTATCTCAACGGGCTATTATGTAAGGCTCGTAGTTTTGACCTTCATGAAGGAAAGCAACAGATCCATTCATGTAAAGAGTTCTTTAGCCGAAAGGCTCGTCCTTATTATACTGACATTATCCGTTGTATTTTTGGGTGCTGTGCCTATAATAATATGGAGTTTTGCGAGCCAATCTGCGGATATGCTCTTTAAGAGGTGAAGGTATGGATTATGCTGGACTTTTGGCATTTTTAGGAGTTATGCTCGTGCTTGCGCTTTTCCTAATATCCTTAAATGCTCTTTTAGGTCCAAAAACTCCCGAAAGCATGGAGGATTATCCCTACGAGTGTGGTGTGCCTCTTTACGACGTGAGCGCTCAATCCACCTTTCATCAAGGGTATTACTTGCTCGGTCTTTTATTGCTACTGTTTGATATAGAGGCAGCTTTTCTATTTCCCTGGACGGTGGTTTACAAGCATTTAGGATTGTTTGGTTTTGTTGAGATGTTCCTGTTTATACTTATACTCACTTACGGGCTTCTCTACGCATGGAGAAAAGGTGCCTTAGATTGGCAATTTGAAGAGGAAGTTTTTGAGAGGTGAGGATATGCCCTGGGCTAAGGAAGAGGATCTTATAGACCTAAAAAAGAGATTTCCTGAAATTCAGATAGAAGTAAAGCCTACCATCACAAACCTGCACATAGGTAAAGACAAGCTCATAGATCTACTTAGGACTCTAAAAGAGGATATGGGTTTTAAGCTTTTTGTAGATCACTCAGTAATAGATTTCCCAGACAAAAGTCCCAGATTTCAAGCCTTTTATATTCTCTACAATGTGGATGAAAAGAAGCGGGTAGTGGTAAAAGTTTGGACTGATGGCACACTTCCAAGTATAGAAAAGCTTTGGTTTGCGGGCAAATGGGCTGAAAGAGAGTGTTACGATATGTTTGGTATCCGCTACGAAGGACACGAGAATCTGGTAAGAGCTTTCATGTGGGAAACTTACCAGTACTATCCATTGAGGAAGGACTTTCCTCTTGAGGGTTATGCTAACGTGGATCTCCCATCCCTCAATGAGGTGTTGAGAGGAGATGATCTTACGGGAACAATGAATTACGATAGGATGCATACCGCAATACCTACTCTTGAAGACCTTGAGATAACTCAAAAAAGGAGGTTGAAAAAGAAGGCTCAAATAGTTCTCAACTGGGGACCTTTACATCCCGGCACTCATGGCACCATGTGGTTTCTTTTTGATCTTGAAGGTGAGAGGATAGTTCAATGCGATGTTATTCTTGGACAGCTCCACAGGGGTGTGGAAAAACTTGCAGAAAACGAAATGTATAACCAGTTTTTGGTTTACACAGACAGGATGGATTACATATCAGCTCTTTGTTCCAACCAAGCTTGGGTAGTAGCAGTTGAGAGGCTACTTGGTATAGAAGATTTGATACCGGAGAAAGCCAAATACATAAGGACTATGATGTCTGAGCTTCAGAGGATAAACTCTCATCTCCTCTGGCTCGGTACTTACGCCCTTGATCTTGGAGCGCTAACTATCTTTCTGTATGCTTTCAAAGAAAGGGAAAAGCTCATGGACATAATAGAAGGCATAACGGGTGCGAGGCTTACCATATCTTATCCGAGAGTTGGAGGAGTAAGGATGGATCTTCCCGATGGGGCTTTAGAGGTAATCAAGGCTTTTGCGAAGAGATTCCCTAAAGAACTCAAAGACTGGGAGAACATACTCACAAGAAACAGGATATGGCTAAGAAGAAATGTAGATGTTGGAGTCATAAGTAAAGAAGATGTTTATTTTTACGGACTTACCGGACCAGTTGCTAGAGGTTCAGGTGTTGCCTACGATATGAGAAGGCTTGAGCCTTACGATGCTTATCCTTTCGTGGAGTTTGATATTCCGGTAGGTGAAAAAGGTGACGTATATGACAGGTATTTAGTGCGCCTTGAAGAGATGAAGCAAAGTATAAGGATCATACAGCAATGTGTAGCGGTACTTGAAAAAATGCCTAAATCAGCACCTTACTTTGCTGAATCTCCTGATCCTAAAAAAATAAAACTCTCTTTGGATGGGATAGGTCTAAAAGTGCCAGAGGGAGAGATATATTCTTCTGGGGAAAACCCAAGAGGGGAGTTAGGCTTTTTCATATACTCAACCGGAGGGGTAAAGCCTTACAGGGTCAAAATAAAGCCTGGAAGTATGTACAATCTCTGCGTGTATCCTAAGCTCATGCAGAACAGAGTTATAGCTGACGCAGTTGCTATACTTGCAAGCTTGGACCCAGTTGTTGGAGAGATAGACAGGTGACACGGAGGTGGATATGGAGAGCCTTATAGCGGGACTTATTCTAATAAGTGTAAAGATTCTCGTACTGCTTGTTATAATACTCGGTCTTGGTGCGTATCTTACACTCGTCGAAAGAAAAGTCGCTGCACACATACAGAGGAGACCAGGACCTATGGTGGTAGGTTGGCACGGTCTTTTACAACCTATAGCTGACGGACTTAAGCTCCTTACAAAGGAAGATCTTTTTCCCAGATATGGGAACAGATTCTTATACAACTTAGCGATAGTTATGGCTTTAGTTCCTGCATCACTCGTATTTGCGGTAATTCCCTTTGGTCCGGAGTTTGAAGTTTTCGGTATTAGAGTAAAACCCATCCTCACGGATGTGAACGTAGGTCTCCTGCTCTTTTTTGCTCTGGGGTCCCTCGCCGTTTATGCCATAGCTCTTGCAGGGTGGGCTTCTAATTCTAAATACGCTCTAATAGGCTCTATGAGAAAAGCTGGGATAGTCATTTCTTACGAAGTAGTGATCACTTTCGCAGTTATGGGTCCTGTTATATTAGCTCAAAGCCTCTCTACCTATACCATAGTCCAAAATCAGATAGATCAAAAACTCTGGTACATATGGCTACAGCCAGTAGCCTTTGTGGTTTATATGTTTGCCATGCTTGCGGAAACTGGCAGAGTTCCCTTTGACATACAGGAAGCTGAAGCCGAACTCGTTACAGGTTTTACAGTAGAGTATGCAGGTATGAAGTTTGGTCTCTTTCCGCTTGTAGAGTGGTATGTAGAGACCCTTTCACTATCCGCCATAGGCGTCATCCTTTTCTTAGGAGGCTGGTCTCCAATTAATATACCTTTTATAGGCTTTCTTGACCCTCTCTTTTTCTTAGGACCTCTCTCCCCCTTCGTATGGTTTTTGCTGAAAGTTGCTCTTCTCTTCCTTTTCGTGCTTTGGCTTCACTGGACGCTTCCAAGATATAGGATAGACCAAATTACTTCCACCGCTTGGAAAGTGATGCTACCGTTAACTTTTATAAACTTAGTACTTACCGCAGTTATAGCGCCTCTGGTATGGCGCTAAAGGTTCTCCTTACAGGTATGCCCCTGCTGTGCAGGTATTCCTTGAGTTGTGGTATGCTGATCTCTTTAAAGTGGAAAAGGGATGCAGCAAGTGCCGCATCAGCCTTCCCCTCTGTGAATACCTGATAAAAGTGTTCCAGCTTTCCCGCGCCTCCAGATGCTATAACGGGTATATTGACACTTTCCACCACAGCCCGAGTGAGATCTACATCGTATCCACTTTTTGTACCATCCATATCCATAGAGGTCAGAAGTATCTCACCAGCACCGAGTGATGCTACCTTTTTAGCCCACTCTATGGCATCTATGCCTGTTGGAGTCCTACCACCATTTATGTAAACTTCCCATCTGTCCCCTTTTCGTTTGGCATCTATAGCAACTACTATACATTGAGACCCGAACCTTACAGCCGATTCCCTTACGAGATCCGGGTTTTTAACTGCAGCAGTATTTAGAGAAACCTTATCTGCACCCGCAAGGAGAAGCTTTCGGATATCTTCTATTTCCCTGATTCCTCCACCTACTGTGAAAGGCATAAAAACACGCTCAGCAACTGCACTCACCACTTCTATCATAATACTCCTCTCTTCGTAAGATGCGCTTATGTCCAGAAAAACAAGCTCGTCAGCTCCTTGCTCCTCGTAGGCCAAAGCTATCTCAACAGGATCTCCGGCATCGGTAAGGTTTTCAAACTTTACGCCTTTTACGACCCTTCCTTTGTCCACATCAAGACATGGTATGATCCTTTTTGCAAGCATTTGAAGATTATATCCCTAAAAAATCAAATCCTCCGGTATCTTTTATTAGCATACCTTTCTCCACAAGTAAGCTTTCCTCTTCCTTTATTATAGCTTCTGGCATGAGTTTTTTTGGACATGCGTAAGAACAGTTCATGCAGTGTGTACAAAGTTGAGGATTCATATCTTTCAGACCGTAAGTTTTTTGCTCCAAGTTTGCATTCCTTTTATCAAATACGAGTTTTTGATATCTTGTGAGAGATAATGGACCTGCAAAACTTTGAGCGACTTCAAGCACGGGACATACACTATCACATACACCGCAAAGGATACACTCATGGCTCCTCTCTGTTTTTTTAAGTTCCCACTCAGTAAGTTTTATATTCTCCTTGCGAGGATCAAACCAAACTCTCCTGAGTTTCAATTTGAAGTATATAGGGTCATGATCAACTACCAGGTCCTTTATAACAACGAACTTGTCTATGGGTTCAAAAACAAGCTCCTCTCCAAATATAGATACCTTTGTGGAGCAAGCAAGTACGGCTTTTCCATTTACCTTTATAGCACACGTTCCACAAACACCCGCCCTGCACATGCTCCTAAAGGATAAACTCTGATCCATTTCCTCTTTTATCTTTACAAGTATGTCCAAAAGAGTAGCGTTCTCCTGAATATCTATTAGGAAAGATCTGTAACCCTCAAAGTCCTGACGCATTAGTTTTATGCTTGTTTTCACTTTCATACTATATAAATTAGAAACCCAGTTCGCAAAATACAGTGTTTATGATCTTTCCGGTTCTTTCCCTAAAATAGCTACTACCTGCTCTTGCAAGGGATTCAGCACCGCACACAACAAGAGATATTTGTCCTTTGAGCATTTCATTGAGATTTCTCTTTATAAATTCTTTAACAGCTTCCAAGCTCACACCTTCCCCATCCTGGAGTGTATCCGCAGGAATACCGACAAAACTTTTAGCTTGCAAACTACCCACTAATAGTACACTTGATTGATCTGTTGAGAGCTCAGTTTGAAGCTCAACCTTTATGCGATTTTTGAGTAAAAGTTCTCTATAGGCGCTGGAAACTCTGAAAGTTGGATCCGTTAAACCGTTAAATCGGTAAACTGGTTCATCTTTTAGTTCATCCACAAGAAGGATCTTCAGTCCTCCTCTATTGTAATAGAGCGTATTGCCTATAACCTCCTCTACGTCAGCTTTTAAAATGCCTCTTACCGAGCGGGAAAAAGGAACAACAAAAGAAGGGATAGTTTGGTCTCCCACTTGAATTCTTCCGTAAAGCACTTTCCAGTTTAGAAAACTAAACTCCCACTCTCTGCAGGACAGCGAAAGCCCTTCTGCAAAAAGTCTGACGGACTTTATAAAAAGGCTCTCCTCTTTACTGCCTGGTCTTCTACCTATGAAGGACACCAGATCCCATACTGCATTTTCCTTTTTCTGTTTGAAGAGTCCGTAGATGCACCCGCAATAATCCTGATGATACACCTCAAAACCTCTTGAAAGCTTAAACATCTCTTGAGTTCCACCTCCCTTTCTGTAGTCGGGGGATAAAAATTCAAGCCCATACGTGCTTGCCACGCTCTCTCCGCTCTCTTTTAGCATCATAAACTCTTTTTTTGGACTCATAAGGAGAGTCGTGGTGAGGTGAGTGGCTCCAAGATCTTTTGCAAACTGAGCTGATCTTATGAGTCTGTAATCAAAGCAGATTTTACATCTTTTACCCCTCTCTGGCTCATCCTCGTAACCCTTAACTGAACGCATCCAATTTTCTAAATCGTACTCACCTTTGTAAAGTTCTATACCCAGAGCTTGACAGATCCTTTCTGTTTCCACAAGCCTGAGTTTGTATTCTTCGTAAGGATGTATATTGGGATCGTAGAAAAATCCCACTATAGTATTGTCCGGATATTCCTCCCTTAATCTCTTGAGAAAATAAAAGGCATCTGGAGCGCAACATATATGCACAAGTATCTTCATAGAACACATAATAAAGGATTAATATATCCATTACATATGACCCGAATCATCTGCGCTATACTCCCTCTCAACCTCACCACCTCACCCACCACCATAACAGCAGGGGGTCTCACCTCAGGCGGGTTCTCAGAAAGCTCCTTAAGGCTTGTAATAACTACCTTCTGCTCCTTCGTTGTCCCCCTCTCTATGAAGGCTACGGGTTCTTTCGGCTCTCTCCCCACGCTTATTAACCTCTTTGCTATCTCCTGCCTGTTTGAAACCGCCATCAAAAAGACAAGGGTGTTTATCCCCTTCAGGCTCTCCCAGTCTATGCTTGAA
>JBEULM010000054.1 GCA_041287335.1 Hydrogenobacter sp. | reverse complement strand
CAAAGCCCCTACCGCAAAAAGGATGACGCCAAGGTAGTATAGAGGGTGTGCCTGAAGTGGTGCGTAGGATGTCATAAGCACATCCGCATTACCGGTCAGTATGGTGGCATTCACAAGCAAAAAGCCAAGAACCATAAGGATTAGGGCAAGCCAGCCAAACTTGGGTGAGGACATGCGCGAGTTCAGGACTACCGTTGAGCCAAAGTATAGACCAGCTATCTCAAAGAAGACAATCCAGAAGATGAGTGCGTTTAGCCCGTGAAGTGTAAGCACCCTGTAATACCACTCCACGGGAAGTAGGTGAACCACCTGCCACCTTGTAAGCACAAGAAGTAGTGCGGCGATAACGCCTACGAGCAGAGAGACCACAGCCATAACAGCGTTTAGCTGTATGAGCCTCTCCGCCCTTGTATCAACCTTTAAACCTGTTATGTCGCATGTTCTAAACATGGCTTCACCTCCTCACTCTTTTACTATGATTTTCCCTATCATCGTATGGTGCCCTACACCACAAAACTCGTTGCAAACTATGGCAAACTCTCCTGCGGATGTGGGTCTGAAGGTCAGCACATAGTCGTAGCCTGGGTATACCATGAAGTTCATGTTTACGGGCTGGAGAGAAAAGCCGTGGAGCAGGTCAAGGGAGGATATGTGAAACCTGTATTCCTGACCCTTTTTCAGCACTAACACAGGCTCCCACCTCCACATCTTAGCAAGCAGAAACACATCGCTGTTGGGTGGAGGCTCCACCACCGGTATGCCGTTCATCTCACCCGTCCTGTATTTCCCAATAAAAGCCTGCGTGAGGGCGTTAAACTCCTGGGGCGTTGTCCTGTAAGTGGTGAAGGAGGGGTTCTGTCTGCCGTAGACATGCCATACCACCATCCAGAAGAAGAGCGTAAGGCATACAACGAGGGCTATGGCTATCCACATCTTCTCATCCCTTGCCACCTTTTTGTAATACCAACCTTCTTCGGGTGGAAGTAGCGCCATGTCACTTACCTCCTAAAAGGCTTTGTTTTAACTCTGCGGGTATGGGTGAGAGCCACGCAAGCTCTATGAGCCCCCATATGAGGTAGGAGACCGCATAGATGGTGACTCCCAAAAAGAGCAAAAGCATAAAATCGTCTAACGCGAGCTTTAAAAAAGGCGTCTTTTTCTCTTCCATAATGGACACCTCCGTAAGGATTTACTTACTTAATATTAATATTAAAAGATAAATAAAGCAAGAATTAAATTTAGTATAATATTATAATAATTTAAAACTTGATAAAAGGTGACACTCACTATACATTAATTAGTAAGTAATCACTTGCAGGAGGTATATGCAGGATGGAAGTATTATCAAAAATAACCCCCTTTTACGCTAATTTTCAAAGGCTATCTTATTCTCTCAGCAGGTTCTTCAGCTCAAGATTAAATCCTTTTTATCACCTTGGTGCGATAGCTATCTTCTTATTAGTAATAGACGCACTTTCGGGTATATACCTATTTTTCTTTTATAGCATAGATCCGCAGACCTCCCATGCCTCCGTAGAAGCAATATCCAAAAATCTTCTCGGAAGCATAATGCGTGGTGTACATCGCTACTCTTCAGACGCCCTAATTCTTACGACCCTTGCCCACATGGTGCATGTGATAATAACGGACAGGTTTCGCATGTTCAGGTGGGTGGCATGGGTCACTGGCGTTGCAACCCTTCTTATATTTTTAGCCATAGGTGTATCGGGCTATATACTGGTCTGGGACGAAAGGGCACAGCTTACAGGTCTTTTAATCGCCAAGTTCTTCTCATTCCTTCCCGTTTTTGGCGATGCCCTTATGAGCGCCTTCCTCGGTAGCGACATAAAGTATCTTGGGGGTCTTTTCAGAATACTTCTCTTTGCTCACATTGCCCTCACCATACTCATAGTCTTTACCCTATGGGTGCATGTGATGAGAAACGCAAGACCGAGGCTCATACCCCCAAGGTTTCTGTATATAACCATAACCCTTCTGATAGTGCTTCTTTCGGCTCTCTTCCCCGCAAAGAGCGACCCACCAGCTCACATAAGCAGGCTACCCTTTGAGATGAGCGTGGACTGGTTTTACCTCTTTGGTTATCCTCTCCTAAAATACATACCCATGTCCGCTAACTGGCTCCTCTTTTTAGGCTTTTTCACCTTTCTCTTCGTCTTCCCCTGGCTCATAAAGGGCAGGAAAAACCCACCAGCCCACATAGACTTTGAAAGATGCACGGGTTGTGAGCAGTGCTACATAGACTGTCCCTACGAAGCCATAGTTATGAAGGAGCATGAAGGAAAGAAGAAGGCGGTTCTAAACGAGGAAAAATGTGCGGGCTGTGGCATATGCGTGGGCTCCTGCAGTACCTTGGTGATAGACATACCCACCTTCCCCGTTGAAGAGGTTATGAATAAAATAAGAGAGGAAAAGCCCAGGTATGTAGCCTTCAGGTGTCCCTTTAGCGCTGTACCACCAGAAAGAAAGGAACTTCTTACCTTTACACTGCCCTGCGCCGGTGCCCTAAACACCCATTATGTAGAGGACATATTAAGCATGGGGGTGGAGGGTGTGGTGGTTGTCTCCTGCGAATATGAGGACTGCTACTTTAGGGAAGGCAACAAGTGGCTCGAGGAGAGGTATGAAAGGAAGAGAAGACCCATACTGAAGAAGAAGGTGATGGGCGGCAGGGTGCTTATACTTGAAGCCCCCTATGTGAAATCCATAGAGAAGGAGGTGGATGAGTTTATCTCCTCTCCAAAGGAGGGTCAGGAGGTAAAACTTATCACCTCTGGAAGGCTAAACTACGCAGTAGCTTCAGGAGTGCTTGCCCTCCCCATATTCCTCTTTTACCCCCTCACCACACATAAGATAGCATTTTACCCAGTGGATAGATCAGCCGTAGTTTTGAGCTTCAAGTATAGGTCTTCTCCAGTTAAAGAGACCTTAGCAGAAGAGAGTAAAGGCTTAAAACATATGCGGAGCCAAGTCGCTATTGTTAAAGAAAGGTCGCCTATAAAGGTGGAGCTTTATGAAGAAGGGAGAGCAGTTTACTCTAAGGTATTCAATCCAAGGGGCATAAGAAGGGATGCCTCCGTATTTGTTTACGAGGAACTTTTCTTTAATCCAGGCAGGCACAGTTTAGTCATGCGTATTGAAGAGACAAAAGGCAAGAAAAATATCAAGGAAATAAGGTTGGAAGCAGAGCTAAAGCCGAGAGAAAGTCTATTGATAACTTACGATGAAGATATGGGAGGCTTTGTTGTTTTGAGGTGAAGTATCCAATCCACCATCCTCTCAGCCTCCTCTTTTTCTACTCTCTGTGGTGGCATACATCTGTACCTTACCCCCCACTTATTACAAGAACCTTCCATAATGCTTTTCACAAGAACTTCCTTATTCTCTTCACCTCCATACCTTTGAGCTATATCCTCAAAAGATGGTCCCACCAACGGTCTTTTTGTATCGTGGCAGTTGGTACATCCCCTTAGCTTAAAAAGTTCTTTGGTATATATCTCTGAGTTTTGTTTTTTCTCCACCTTTTGGCAGGATAGGGCAAGCAAAAACACAAGAAGGAGCCACATCTCAAAAATCCCTCCTTTTAAAGATTCTCTTATTCAAGAAAAAAAGAAAAAGGGTGTAAAAAAGGGATAGAAGAATAGGAAAGAACCACAAATCCTTCAGATACTTCGCCAGCCACTTTCCTACAAAACCCATAAGCTCGTAAAGCCCTACATCCATCAACAAAGTAAGTCTAACAGAATCAACCGGATTCAGTAATGTGAGACTTATGAGGATTTTTTCAACCGGATATTCAGACAATGCTACTGTAATGTAAAGCAAAAGGGCATCGTAAAGTATGCAGAAAAAAATCCAGATAAAAAGGGAAAAGCCCAAACCCTTTATCTTATCCTCTACAAGGAGAGCGGGAAGTACTCCCAGGTTTACAAAAAGGGGAATAAGAAAGGAATTCAAAAGCACACACTTAAAGAAGCTAAAGCTAAATCCAGCTAAATAATAAAAGGGTAGTAATGAACCGAGAAAGTAGCCAAAGTATATAGATAGACTCAAACTGGAAATTATTGACGTAAGAAGAATAGACCTCTTCACAGGTTGGGAAAGGATGAACTCAAAAAAGTTTCTGTTACGGTAAATGTATGTAGTAGAGAGCAGGAGGGAAAAAAGGGAAAGGGAGAGGGAGGAAATACTGCCGTAGCTTACAACAACTTTCTCCACACTCCTCCCAAACTCAAGCAAAAGGTAAACGGCTACGCTATAGAATAGTAAGGTAGCGAGGATCCACCTGCTCTTGAGAAGGTCATAAAGCCCGTACCTTATCAACTTAACAAGCAAAGTACAGCCTCCTCAAGTTTTTCTTTACCAGTTTTGATCTTCAACTCCTCAAGGCTTCCCTGAAAGACAAGTTTACCTTCTGTGAGGAAAACTACATAGTCCGCAACCTCCTCCACTTCCCCCATTATATGGGAAATGTAAAGTATAGTTTTTCCCTTTCTTTTTTCTTCGTGGATTAAACCTTTCAATCTGTAAGCGGAAATGGGATCAAGACCAACCATAGGCTCGTCCAATATGAGTAAGGGAGTATCAAAGGCAAAAGCTAAAAGGGCGCCAACCTTCTGCCTGGTTCCTCCCGAAAGACTTGAGAATCTTTTTTCCAGCTCTTTATCGAGGTTAAGAAGTTCAAGAAGCTCTTTAAGTCTCACAGCTTTCTGACTCCTTATGTCCTCAACCATAGAGATGATTTCCTTTACAGTGAGATTTTCTGGAAACTCAGGAATCTGAGGCATGTAGCCTATAAGCCGTTTTTGACCCGCTTCCCTGTGAATATCTTTATGGTCTATGAACACACTTCCCCTATTGGGTATAACAAGACCTAAGAGGATCTTCACCAATGTGGTCTTCCCCGAGCCGTTAGGACCAAGTATGGCCGTAGTTCTTCCCTCTTTGAATTCAAGGCTTAAGTCTTCAAAGAGTTTCCTCCTTCCAAAAACTTTGTATACACCCTCAAACCTTACCACGGTCTCCTCACGAGGGGTTTTCTATCCAAAAGTGACTGTGGATTGAGCATAGGTATAAATCTTTCCATTGTGTCCATTATGTGGGCAAAGAGACTTTCATAAAAGAGTAAGGAAAGGGGATAACGTTCAAAAATTATAGCCATGAAGGATATGGGTCTATAAGGTATGTCTCCGTAGCCATCCCTGTCAAGATCGTAACCTTCATATTTGTCATAATAATTCCCTTCAAAGGTGTTTCTGAAGTATGAAAAGGTATTTGTAGAAACATCAAAGGCATTGTTTGAAAAGATGTTTTCCGCAAAAAAATTGTTTTCGCTATCTGCGTATATCCTTACAGCCCAACCGTTGCCTTCAAAGAGATTCTCTTTAAACTCCGTTCTGTTGCATCCCTCAAGATAAACGCCATGTGTATTGTTTATAAATCTGTTTTTATGAAGCTTGCTATCCGTTATATCCTTTAGTAAAAGCCCATAGTTTGCAGGTCCCTCATTCTTTTCAAAGGTGTTTTCTTCCATTGTTATGTTTTTTGAATACATGACCGCAACGCCTGCACCGTTCTTGTAAAAGTAGTTTTTTCTGT
>JBEULM010000053.1 GCA_041287335.1 Hydrogenobacter sp. | reverse complement strand
TCCAAAAAGACCTTACGAGGCGTGTGGAACGAGCGGTATGAAGGCAGGTATGAACGGGGTTTTAAACTTTTCCACCTGGGATGGCTGGTGGTTGGAAGGAGGTATAGAAGGTGTAAACGGCTGGGGAATAGGTCCCAAACCTCACTGGCGTGACCTTTCAGAATCTACAGATGAGGAGGATCTTGAGGACATATACGGGAAACTCGCTTATGTGATCATACCTATGTATTACAAAAGTAAGGACGCGTGGGTCTTGATGATGGAAAACAGCATAGCCACTATAGGACCATTCTTTAACACACACAGGATGGTGAGCGAGTATATTAGTAAGATATACCAAATAGGATTGAGGTGAGAAAAATGAATAAAAAAGAACTTATAGCCCTTTTGCTGTACGATGTAGCTCTTGAGCACTCAGCTATAGTTCAGTATCTTTACCACATATTCCTCATAACGGACAAAAATATAACTGAAGAAGTAGAAGTTATAGCAAGACAGGAAATGAGGCATCTAAAGTGGTTTGCTCAGAAGGTGGTAAAGCTGGGAGGTCAAGTGGTCCTAAATAGACTTGAAGACATGATAGTGGTTGGAGGTCCAGATTGGGAAGATATGATGGCAAAAGATGTGGATGCGGAGCAGATGGCTATAGATACCTACACAAAACAGTTAGAAATAGTCAAGGACGATGATGTAAAGAAGCTTTTGGAAAGGGTCATAAAGGATGAGGAGGATCATAAAATAGAGTTTACTGAGCTTATGCAACTGGCAAAAGAGACCATACTTTTGGAGGGAGAAACGAAAAGAGCCGATCAGCAGACTCTTGACATGCTAAACAGATTTCTCAAAGAGGAGTATCAGACCATAATAAATTACCTTTACCAGTTTTTCCACACAAAAGACTGCGCTTACAGGGACATAATGCTTGACCTTGCCATAGAAAGCATGACTCACATGGGTAAGATAGGAGAAAAGATCGGGGAGTTTGGAGCTATGCCCGATATATCAGCGGACCTTTCACCTAAACCTCTCAAGGAACTTCAAAAGCAGGTTACTCAGGAGATAGAGTACGAACAAAGCACAAAAGAGGATTACAAAAAACAGATGGAGTCACTCAAAGATCCACAAATACAGAGACTTTTTACCTTTATAGAAAATCAGGAAGAGTATCATAAACACATGCTCATGGAGTTTTTCAAAACCATGAGGAGGTTGACCGTTGGAAACCTCAAGAGGGATACTTGATCTGGTAATAAACTCTTTTAGGGAAAGTGCGGACGTAAAGATAGCCTTTGTGGAAATGTATGCCCAACGGATAATTGAGGTGGGACAGCTTATTGCTCAGGCTCTAAGAGATGGTAACAAGCTACTTCTTTTTGGCAACGGAGGAAGTGCTGCGGATGCTCAGCACATAGCCGGAGAAATTGTGGGGAGGTTCAAAAAGGAAAGAAAGGCTCTTCCTGCAATAGCTTTAACTACAGATAGCTCCATACTTACCGCTGTGAGCAACGATTACGGTTTTGAGACGATCTTTGAAAGACAAGTGGAAGCTCTCTGTACACCGGGTGATGTAGTCATAGGTATAACGACATCAGGAGATTCGGAAAATGTGGTAAGGGGTCTCAAAAAAGCTCACGATCTTGGGGCTACGACCGTAGCCTTTACAGGTAAGAAAGGTGGTAAGGTTGTGGATATAGCTCACTACAGTTTTGTAGTCCCATCTTATGAAACACCGAGAATACAGGAATGCCACATAACCTTAGGGCATGTGCTTTGCCAAATAGTAGATATTTTCTTATGAAAAGAGCGCTTTTGTTCGTCAAAGACAGCGAAAAAGCTATAGAAACATCAAAAAAGGTTGAGGAGTTTTTAAAAAAGAGGGGTGTCTTCACGGAAGTGTTCATAAACCTAAGGGGAAGTAAGTGCAGGCTGAATCTTGAAGATAAGAACTTGCTTTTGGTAATAGGAGGTGATGGTACCTTTCTTGCGGGTGCGAGACTTGTGGCCAAATATCGCGTGCCTATTCTCGGTATAAACGAAGGGCGGTTCGGTTTTCTTACAGAAGTGGAAAAGGAGTACGCCTTTGAAGTACTTGATTTAGCACTCAAAGATCAAATAAAACTACAAAAGAGGATGATGATCTCAGCATACCTCAAAAGAGGAAAAATAAGGCATTTTCTGGGTGATTACCTCAACGATGTGGTAGTATCAAAAAGCACCATAGCGCGAATGCTTGAGCTTGACGCTTATACTGAAGGCGAGTTTATGATGAGGATCTTTGGGGATGGTGTTATAGTATCAACACCTACGGGTTCAACCGCATACGCGCTGTCCGCCGGAGGACCCATCGTCTACCCCCTATCCGAAAATCTTCTTTTTGTTCCTATATGCCCTCACACCCTTTCCAACAGACCTCTCGTACTTCCCAGCAATTTTGAGATAAAGCTTATAAACCTCTCCCCAGATGGTATGGCTTTTTTGACCCTTGACGGTCAAAAGGGTATGTCACTAAAAAAAGGCGATCAGGTAATAATAAAAAAATCAAAATACTATTGTCTTATGTATCCAAATCCGAAAAGGAGCTTTTTTGAGATACTCAAGGAGAAGTTAAAATGGGGATAGACTTTGAGAATGCGCTGGCTTTTCGATTCAAAGATGGTAAATTACAACCCATATTACAGCCACATATCCCAGATTTTGAAACGTTACTACACATAGACAAACAAAAGGAGGAACTCAGAAAGAATACCCTTAAACTCGTTAAAGGTCTTCCGGCACACGATGCACTTCTTTGGGGAGATAGAGGAACCGGTAAATCTTCGCTGGTAAAATCCATGCTCGGATTGTTTGGCAAAGATGGACTCAGAATGGTACAGATATACCAGATGGACATAATACACATATCCGATCTGTATGAGCTACTAAGAGGCACTCAAAAAAAGTTCATACTTTTCTTTGATGACCTGTCCTTTGAGCATCATGATGAGCAGGTTAATATACTAAAATCTCTTTTGGATGGTGACGTTGAGGAGAGACCTCCCAACGTGGTTGTTTATGTTACATCAAACAGAAGAAACCTCATGGAGGAAAGTGAACGTGAAGAGAAATTTCCCGAAGAAGGGCGTATCCAGGTGGTTTCTTTGGTAGAACGGTTTGGAATAAGGCTCGGCTTTTTCTCTTTTGGAAAGAGGGAGTATCTTGATATAGTAAAAAATTACGTAAAAATAAAAGGTCTGAGTATAAACGAAGAAGAACTTACACAAAGGGCATTAAAGTGGGCAAGCCAAAGACAAGGCTTTTCTGGTAGGACAGCTTACCAATTTGTGAGAGATCTTGAAGGTGAGCTGATGTTAAAATCATACAAATGGCTACCCTAATAACTCTTGTAAGGTTTTTGTTAACATTTCCCGCTTTTTACGCAGTCTTAGAAGAAAATAAAGCTTTTTCTTCTTTTCTCATACTTATAGGAGCTTTATCTGATCTGCTTGATGGTAGCGTGGCAAGAAAAAACAGGAAGGAAAGCAAGTGGGGTATACTCCTTGATCCCATGGTTGATAAAGTCTTTTTTCTTTCGGTACTTTCCGCCTTCCTATACTTACATGAGGTACCACCTTTACCCTTCCTTCTCATACTGATCAGGGAACTTTTAGTGTCTTTCTTGAGGAGTATTTCCGTGGAGAAGGGCTATATTATGCAAGCATCCTATCTGGGAAAAACTAAAGCCTTCTTTGAGTTTTTGAGTATATTCCTACTTTCACTTGGCTACAGCGTGGGTATTTGGACACTTTGGATAGCGATAATTTTCGGTTATACATCCATGTACGATTATCTGCTAAAATATACAACCTTTGAGAGGAGGTAGAAAATGTTTAAGGTGTTAATCACTGACCCCATCTCAGAAAAGGGAATTGAGCTACTCACGAGGGAGCCAGACATTGAGGTGGACAACCAACCTGACATATCTTATGAAGAGCTTTTGGAGATAGTTAAGCAATACGACGCCATAATAACAAGGAGTAGAACACCCGTGACAGCGGAACTCATAGATAGGGGGGAAAATCTCAAAGTTATCGGAAGGGCAGGTGTAGGAGTGGACAATGTAGATATAGAGAGAGCCTCACTTAGGGGTATTTTGGTGATAAACACGCCTGGAGCCAACACCATAGGCGCTACAGAACTCACTATAAATCACATGCTTAGCGTAATGAGAAACGCTCATATAGCCCATCAGTCCATACTTGATGGGAGATGGGACAGGAAGAAGTTTATGGGTAGGGAGCTGTACGGCAAAATCCTCGGCATAATAGGTTTGGGAAACATAGGATCTCAAGTTGCTATTAGGGCAAAAGCATTCGGCATGAAAGTTATGGCTTACGATCCCTACATACCGAGAGAAAAGGCTGAGAGGCTTGGTGTAAAGCTCTTAGACAATCTCCACGATATGTTAAGGCAGGTAGATGTTTTGACAATACACGCACCTCTCACCCACGAAACAAAAAACATGATAACCAGAAAAGAGTTTGAGTTAATGAAGGATGGCGCTGTACTTATAAATTGTGCACGGGGAGGCATAGTAAACGATGAGGATCTCATCTGGGCTTTGGAAACAGGGAAGATCTCAGGAGTTGGGCTTGATGTGTTTTCAAAAGAGCCTCCACCTGTAGAGTTTATAGAGAGACTCAAAAAGTTTCCCAACGTATCTTTGAGTCCTCATATAGGGGCTAACACTTACGAATCACAGGAGAATGTGGCGGTCATAGTAGCACAACAAGTAATAAAAGCTCTCAGGGGTATGACTGTTGAGTACGTTGTAAATGCACCTTTTCCGGATCTTTCCGTACTTACGCTCATAAAACCTCACATTGACCTTGCGGAAAAGATGGGAAGGTTTTTGGTTCAGTGGGCTGAGGAAGGCATAAGGGAGGTTCATATAGAGGTAAGGGGAGATATAGCACAACACTTTCATCCTATATCTTCTGCAGTTCTTATGGGTATACTTCGTGAAGTAGTAGATTTTCCTGTCAATATAATAAATGCCTCTTATGTGGCAAAAGATAGAGGTATAAAGGTGGAGGAGGTAATGTCTGAAGAAGTTGAGGATTTCAAACATTACATAAAGGCGGTAGTAAGATCGGATAGCTCAGAAAGAACTGTTGCAGGATCCGTGCTTGAAGGTCACATACCGAGGATATTCAGAATAGACAACTACAGAGTGGATGTGGAACCTGAGGGTATAATGCTTATCTTTGAAAATAAGGATGTACCTGGAGTTATAGGGAAAGTGGGATCTGTACTCGGTATGGCGGGAGTGAACATAGCTGGCTTCAGGTTGGGAAGAGAAAAGAGAGGTGGAATAGCTCTTGGTATCTTAAATCTGGACGATCCTGTTCCTGAAAAGGTGCTTGAAGAACTCTCAAAGATTCCCGAAATACTTTTTGTTAAGCAGGTTATTGTGTAAAAAATTTTAGCAGAAAGTAGATCAACACAGCAAAGCTAACACACAAAGCACAAGCTATCACAAATCTGACAAAAAGATTCATAGGAGTATAATTTATTCCCTGAGGTAGGCATGAGTAAAAGACCCGTTATGCTGATAGATTTGGACAGATGTATAGGGTGTCTGTCTTGCGAAATTGCTTGCAAGCAGGAAAAAGGCATAGAAAACTTCAATATAAAACCTATGAAGGTATTTAGAATGGAGGGACTTTCAGACAGTCCAGATGCCTTCTTTCTTCCCATGAACTGCTTTCATTGTGAGCCCGCACCGTGCGTTTTTGCATGCCCTACATCAGCCATGAAGAAAAGGCAAGATGGCATAGTTTACGTTCAAGAGATGCTCTGTATAGGTTGTAAGGCATGCATAATAGCCTGTCCCTACGGTGCTATAACTTTTAATCCCAACACCATGAAGGTAGAAAAGTGTGACTACTGTTACAAAAGGATAGATGCTGGGCTTTTACCTTCCTGCGTTTCTAAGTGTGTAACTAACTGTCTGTATTTTGTTCAGGTAGAGGAGATACCCAAAGAGCGTCACATAAGCAAAAGGACAAATTCGGAACTTCTTTTTAAACTCTTTGAGTGGAGAGAACCATCATCCCTATGCGTGTCAAGTTCAGAATAGTCATTTACAAGGATGGAGTGAAGCTCAAAAAGATGGACCTTGAGGGCAAAAAGGATGCCTTTTCTGTAGGTGTAAGATACATACTTGAGTTTAAGTATTTGGAATCTACAAAATGGCTCATGCTTGCGGAAGACTCTTACGAGAAGTATCTTTTGCTTGGGCTTGTTAATATGGCTTTGGGTCAGGAGCTTCAAGCAAGGGAGTTTCTGCAGGAGGCTGAAAAATATCCCAAAAAGACTCTATACACTATTAAAGTGGAAAATCCTCAGGTTACCTTATAATAATACGCATGGAGCTTGGATCCGTGATTAAAAAAAACTCCACAAAGCTTCTCCTCATAGTTCTTGATGGTCTTGGAGGACTCCCGGTAGAGAACAATAGTACGGAGCTTGAAATTGCAAAAACTCCTAATCTTGACAAGCTTGCAAGAATATCCGCTTTAGGCATGCATATACCTGTTGATGTTGGTATTACTCCAGGTAGCGGTCCGGGTCATCTGGGTATATTTGGTTACGATCCTGTAAAGTACCAGATAGGCAGAGGTATTTTAGAGGCTTTAGGTTTGGGACTTGAGGTAAAAGACACGGACATAGCCATAAGGGGAAATTACGCAACCGTTGAGAGGCAAAATGGGAAGATCATAGTAAAGGACAGGAGGGCTGGAAGGATCTCCACAGATGAAAATAGAAGAATAACTCAGAAGCTTGCCAGAGCTGTCCAAAAAATAGATGATGTGGAACTTATCCTATCGCCAGGTATGGAACACAGGTTTGCTCTGATTTTAAGGTTCCCATATCCTCTTCCTGAAGGGAGCGAACAGATTGGGGATACGGATCCCCAGAGGGAAGGGTATGAACCTATAACACCTTACGGCAAAAATGAATCTTCTGAAAAGGTTGCCAAAGTAGTGAGGAAGTTTTTGGCTATAACTGAAAATGTATTAAAAGATGAGCCAAGAGCTAATTACGTCCTTCTTAGGGGGTTTTCTCAAAAGCCAAAGATAGAGAGTTTTTTAGAAAGGTTTGGCCTCAAAGCTTGTGCTATAGCTACTTATCCAATGTATAGAGGACTTGCCAGTTTGGTGGGCATGGACGTTATAAAACTTGAAGGTTCAAGCATAAAAGATGAACTCAAAGCTCTGAAGGATGTCTGGGAAAATTATGACTACTTTTTTCTTCACATAAAGAAAACGGACTCTTACGGAGAGGATGGAAACTGGAGGGGGAAGGTGGAAGTTATAGAGGAGTTCGATAGCCTTCTACCCGAGTTTCTGAGCCTAAAGCCCGATGTCCTTGTAATAACAGGGGATCACTCAACACCTTCGGTGCTTAAAGGACACTCATGGCATCCCGTACCCGTACTTTTGCACTCTCCATACGTTTTGGGAGGTACTTGTGAACGCTTCACAGAGAGAGAGTGCCTGAAGGGAGAGCTTGGAATGTTTCCTGCTGAGAAGCTTATGAATTTAATGCTTGCACATTCATTGAGACTTGCCAAGTATGGAGCTTAAATTAGATTGAAAAACAGGAGGTTTTTATGAGAACTCATAGCCTTGATTACATAAAGGATAAGGTGCTTGAAGGAGAGAGGATAAGTCCAGAAGAGGCTCTTTCTCTATTTGAAGCCGATCTCGGACTTTTGGGCTTTTTAGCAAACGAGGTAAGAAAGCGCTTCCATCCCGAAGGCATAGTTACTTTTGTAATAGACAGGAACGTAAATTACACAAATATATGCGTTGCTGGATGTAAGTTCTGCGCCTTTCAGAGGAAGGTAGGATCACCGGAGGGCTATCTTTTAGATAAAGAGGAAGTACTCAGAAAGGTTCAAGAACTCGTAGATTGGGGAGGGACAACTCTTTTGATGCAGGGTGGACTAAACCCTGAACTACCTATAGAATACTACGAAGATCTTATAAGTACAATAAAAGGACGCTTTCCTCAGGTTCAGATACACTCCTTTTCTGCACCAGAGATCGTATATCTTTCCAAGCTTGAAAGAATGAGTATAAAAGATGTCCTTAAAAGACTTAAAAAAGCAGGACTCGATTCACTCCCGGGTGGCGGTGCTGAAATCTTATCCTCAGATGTGAGGAACTTTTTGAGTCCGGGAAAATGCACAGTAGAGCAGTGGGAAGAGGTACACAGGACAGCTCACGAACTTGGTATGACCTCAACAGCCACTATGATGTTTGGACACGTAGAAAAGCCTCACCATATAGTGGAGCATTTTGAGAGAATAAGGCGCATACAGGACCAGACGGGAGGCTTTACCGCTTTTATACCTTGGACTTTCAAAAAGGGTAACACCCAACTGGATCACCTTGAGGAAGCTTCCGTTATTTATTACCTTAAGGTTCTTGCACTTTCAAGACTATACCTTGACAACTTTAGAAACATACAAAGCTCTCATGTAACACAAACTATGCAGGTGGGTACTGTAGGACTGCATTTTGGAGCGAACGATATGGGAAGCGTGATGATAGAAGAAAATGTCATCTCCTCAACCTCGTATAGAGTAAACATCCCCAAGGTAGAAGATATGATAGATGCCATAAGGTCGGCTGGCTTTGTACCAGCTCAGAGAGACACTTACTATAGAATACTTAAAGTTTTCGCGTGAGACTTTTTTGTCTTCACGGCTGGGGTTTTTCTTCAAAGGTCTTTGAGGGTTTGGACTGTTTTAGCCTTGATCTTCCAGCTCATGGAAGGTCTAATTTGATTTACAGGGATCTTGAGAGCCTTGCTAAGGATATAGCGATGAGGATACCTTCCGAAAATGTTCTCCTCGGATGGTCTATGGGTGGTAGTTTAGCTATACTTACCGCATTGCGATTTCCCAATAAGGTAAAAGGGCTTATTCTTATAGGTACTACGCCTTGTTTTGGAACATCTTGGAATGAGAAAAATATAAGGGCTTTCCTTTTGAGACTCAGAAAAGAAGGTCACAGTTTCGTGAAACATTTCAGAAAGATGGCTCATTGGCAGGATTTTGAGGATAGTATTGAACTGAGTACCGCTTATAAGATGCTTGAAGATTACATAAACCTTGACCTAACGTATCTTCTGCCTTATATCAGGCAAAGGACGGTAATACTGCAAGGTGAAGAAGATAAGATAGTACCTTTTAAGTCTGGATTGGCACTTTACAACCTGATAAAGGGATCTAAATTTATTACATTCACAGGAGGTCACTTTCCGAGAGGATATGAGTATCTTATCCCTAAAATTCTCAAGAGCTTTTAAAACATATGACGATTGGGCCTTACCCCAAAAAACAAGCGCAGACGTACTTGTGAGTATGAGAACGGATTGTGGACTTGCCCTTGATGTGGGATGCGGTACTGGATTTGCAAGTAGAGGATTAAAAAACGTTATAGGTATAGACATATCAAAAGGCATGGCAAATATATATAAGGAGCGTTTTGGCAAGGTGATTCTTGGGAAGGCTGAGGCGCTACCCTTCAAGGACAGAAAGTTTGATCTTGTAATAAGCAACTTCTCCCTTCATTGGACAGATATAAGAAGAAGTATACCCGAAGCATTAAGAGTCTCTAAAAAGCAGGTATTACTTGCTTTGCCGGTGGAGGGAAGTCTAAGAGAGTTTGGCTTTCCCTTCCCACGTGAGGGCGAGATCATCAACCTTTTGAAGGATGTTAAGGTTCTGGATCGCTTCATCTTAGATATTGAAGTACCTTTTAGAGGCTGGGACCTTATCAGATTCTTCCACTATACGGGGACATCCTTTAACCCTTTAAAAGGGGGTGTTATAATGTCAAAAAAGAGGTTGGAGGATATGATATCACGTATTGACACACCGTATTTTAGTGTGTTATTCTTGTCCTGTGAGGTAAAAGTATGAGGAGGTTAAAAATGCTCTTCCTTTCATCCTTAGTTTTGGCATCCTTTCTTCTTTTCACCGGCTGTAAAGCTCAGAAGGTTCAGGCACAAATGGAGCGCTCAGACAGCACGCCCTTGGTGAAAAGTGACCTACTTTCTGAGTTTCAAAACGAACTTACTCAAATAGTGGACAAGGTCTCGCCTTCCGTAGTTACCATCTTTGCAACTCAGGAAGTTCAGATGCAGAATCCCTTTGGTGAAGAGTTCCCTTTTCCTTTCCCTTTCCAGATGCCTCCCCAAGAAAGGAGGTCTTTAGGCTCAGGTGTCATTATAGATTATAAAAGCGATAAGTTTTACATACTAACCAACAATCATGTGGTGCAGAACGCGAAAGCTATAAAGGTGAGATTTGATGAACACACAGAAAAGAGGGGTAGGATAGTTGGGACGGATCCAAAAACGGACATAGCGGTTGTGGAAGTTGACGCAAAGGGTATAAGCGATCCACAGCAAAGGGTAGCAAGGCTTGGAGATTCTGACAAATTAAAAGTTGGACAGCTCGTTATAGCCATAGGCAATCCTTATGGGCTTGAGAGGACGGTAACTATGGGTGTAATATCGGCTCTAAAAAGATCCATAGGTGTTACGCAGTATGAAAGCTTTATTCAAACGGATGCACCCATAAACCCTGGAAACTCCGGCGGACCTCTTGTGAACATAAGAGGTGAGGTGATAGGTATAAATACCGCTATAGTGGCTGAGGGTCAAGGACTTGGCTTTGCCATACCTATAAACTTAGCCAAATGGGTAGCCGATCAACTCATAGCCAAAGGCAAAGTCACGAGGGGCTGGCTTGGGGTAGTTATACAGGAAGTAACACCTGATATGGCAGAAACCCTGGGAGTAAAAGAAGGTGTAATAATAGCTCAGGTCATGCCTTCAAGCCCAGCCGAGAAGGCAGGACTGAAAGTTGGGGATGTCGTCATAGCTATAAATGATGAGAAGGTGAGTAGCGTAAGAGATCTTCAGCTTAAGGTGATGAAAACACCCCCGGGTAAAGAAATAACACTGACAATAGTAAGAAACGGAAAAGAGGAGAAGATAAGAGTTAAGGTAGAAGCCATGCCTGAAGAAGTTAAGATATCTCAGGCAGGACCGGAAGCTCAGGATATAGGATTAGTGCTTAGGGATATGACTCCAGATGAAGAAAGACGTGCAGGCGTGAAGGGTGTATATGTAAGCGGAGTTGTGCCAGGAAGTCTCGCTTATCAGAGTGGAATAAGACCGGGAGATATAATAATCAGTGTCAACAACAGAGCTGTTGGAACAAAATCTGAACTTATGCAAGCTATAGACAGTGCGAGAAGGTTGGGAAGAGATAAAGTGCTTCTTCTCATAAGAAGGGGAGATACAAACCTTTATATTGTGTTAAATCTGAGGTAAAGTTATGATACCTGATACGGAACAGGAACTTATAAATCAGTACCTTAAGAAGGTTGCAAAGATACCCCTCTTGACACCCGAAGAAGAAAAGGAAATTGCAAAACGTGCAAAAGAAGGTGATCAGGAAGCATTCAGGAAGCTCGTGGAATCTAATCTAAGGTTCGTCATAAACATAGCTAAGCAGTACTTAGGTTACGGACTACCCCTTTCTGAGCTTATAGCAGCAGGAAATCATGGTCTCATTGAAGCTGCGAAGAGATTTGATCCTGACAGAGGCGTAAAATTCATATCCTATGCAGTCTGGTGGATAAGACAGGCTATTATGCAAGCACTCTCTCAACAGACAGGTGCTGTAAGAATACCCTTAAAGCAGGCACACGTAATAAACAGGATAGGTAGTATATACAGCAGGCTTTTCAGAGAGTTGGAGAGAGAACCTACTCCTGAAGAAGTTGCGGAGGAGTACTCAAAAGAGATTATATCCAGAGAGCTTGAAAGGGAACTTGAAAGAAAGCCTACCAAGGAGGAAATAGAGGAAAGGTTTAAAAAGGAGGGCTTTAAAATAAGTCCGGAGGAGGTAGAAAGGTGTCTTCAGGTATGTAGGATTCCGCTGTCTTTAGATGCACCAGTAGGTGAAAACGAAGACACTTTCTTCGTTGACTTTTTAAGTCAGCATGGAACTGCAGATGTTGAAGAGAGGATCATCACGGAGGTGCTTGAGAAGGAAATAGGTGACATGTTGGACAGATTACCCGAAAAGGAAAGGAGAGTTATAGAGCTTCGCTTTGGTCTACGGGGAGAAGAGCCAAGAACACTAAGGGAGATAGGGGACATACTCAACATTTCAAGAGAAAGGGTCAGGCAGTTGGAAACGAGAGCCTTGAGAAAGCTTAGAAACATGGCTATGAAAAGGCATCTAAAAGATTTTCTCAGCTGATGATCCCTTCCGTACTTCTGGTGGATAAACCTAAAGGTTTGACTTCTTCTAAGATCGTAGAAAACTTGAGAAAAAGGTTTAAAGTCAAGGCTGGGCATACAGGTACTTTGGACCCAATGGCTACAGGACTCTTGATCCTTTTGCTGAACGAAGCTACACGGTACGCTGAGTTTTTCATCAGACTTCCCAAAGAGTATGTAGCTGTTGCAAAACTCGGCGAGATAAGGGACACTTACGATGCAGAGGGTAAGGTGCTTGAGAAAATACAGGTAAATGCATCCTGCGAAGATGTGAAGAAAGTTCTCAAGAGCTTTCTGGGAAAAATTTCCCAACTGCCACCACCTTACTCAGCGAAGAGGGTAGAAGGCAGAAGAGCCTATGATCTTGCAAGAAGAGGTATAAAAGTGAATCTAAAAAGTGTGGAAGTAGAAGTTTTTAAAGCTGAGCTGTTGGAGTGTAAAATACCCCAACTGAAACTCCTATTTTGCGTATCTTCGGGTACTTACATAAGAAGCTTAGTAAATGATATAGGTTTAAAACTTGGCTGTGGTGCTTATGTAGAGGAGTTGAGGAGAATAAAAATAGGATCTTTTGATGTCAATATGGCTATAGCATACGAAAGATTGATGAGTATTACCGATATATATGGGGTGGCGATACCTATCTGGGAAGCCCTCAATTTTTTACCTGCGGTAAGACTTGATGTTAGGAATGCGGAAAGGATAAAAAAGGGTTTACCCGTGACTCTACTTTCCTGCTCTGAAAGAAGAACCTTTGTAAGGCTCTTTGATGATGAAAAGTTTATCGGTGTAGGCGTGGCAGATGGTAAGTGGCTTAAAGCATACAGACTGCTTCCTCAAACTTGAGCTTTGAGTTTTTCATCTATATCATGTTCTATAAGTGCCTGTATGATCCAGTCCAGCTTTCCCTCAAGTATGTCCTGAAGTCTGTAGAGGGTGAGATTTATCCTGTGATCCGTTACCCTGCCTTGAGGAAAGTTATATGTCCTTATCTTCTCGCTTCTTTCACCGGTACCTACCTGCATCTTTCTCTCCTTAGCTATTTCCTCCTCTTTTTGCCTCTCATAATAATCCTTTAACCTCGCGTAAAGTATTTTGAGAGCCTTTTGCTTATTCTGGAACTGAGATCTTTCGTCCTGACAAGCAACACTTATACCGGTAGGTATATGAGTAACTCTTACAGCAGTTTCAGTAGTGTTTACGTACTGCCCACCTGCACCACTTGCCCTGAAGGTTTCTATTTTGAGATCCTGCGGATTTATCTCAAGTTCCGTCTCGTCCACCTCCGGAAGGACAGCCACCGTTGCTGTAGATGTGTGTATTCTTCCACCCGATTCGGTGCGCGGAATTCTCTGTACCCTGTGTACACCGCTTTCGTACTTGAGCCTTGAATAAGCTCCTTGTCCTTCTATCAGCGCTATAACTTCCTTAAATCCTCCTAAACCGGTCCTGTTAGCGCTAAGTATGCTAAATTTCCAACCCTTTTCCTCCGCATATTTTTGGTACATATTCAAAAGGTCGGCTACGAAAAGGGCAGCTTCTTCGCCACCTACCCCCGCCCTTATTTCAAGGATCACGTTTTTTGTATCCCTCTCGTCCTTAGGTAGCATAAGTATCCTAAGCTTCCTTTCTGCTTGCTGTGCTTCCTTTTCAAGCCTCCTTATCTCTTCTTTGGCAAGCTCTTCAAATTCACCAGACTTTAGGAGTTCTTTAGCTCCAGCTATGTCTTTTTGTATCTTCTTATACTTTCTGTATGCTTCCACAACTTCACCAATATCCTTAAGCTCCTTGCTAAGCTTAGCAAACTGCGACCTATCCTGTATAATCTCGTGAGAACTCAGCTTATTTTGTATTTCTTCGTATCTTCTTTCTAAAGCCTGTAGCTTCTTTTCTAACTCCGCAGGGAGCATCACCCCTCTTTTGCGCTTCCCACCAGCTCAAGGTAAAAAGGTTTTATCCTAAGTTTCCCAGTATAAAAAGGATGACACATATTGCATGCCTCAAGGTAAACAGTACCACCTTTAGTGGAAAGCAGAGTAAAGGTGTTTCCGCATCCACACACGAAGGTTGTAGTTTTAAGCTCAGGATGAATTCCCTTTTTCATTCCTTTACCTCCGTAAACCTATTAATATATATCAACTCCTTCAATCTTTCAACCGCTTTATCTATAGCCTGCGTATTTGTGCCTCCCCCCTGAGCAAGATCGTCCCTTCCTCCTCCTCCTCCTCCTATTACCATACCCACTTCCTTTATCATCTCTTTTGCAGAAAACTTGGATGTCAAACTTTTGGAAATTGCCAGTAGGGTTGATATTTTACCTTCCCTCTTACTCACAAAGAATACTACACAATTTTGGCAGGAATTTCTTATAATGTCCGCCATAACCCTCAGATCTTCCGCATTTGTATCTTCAAATACGCCCCAATAGATTTTTACGCCGTTCACTTCCTCTTCCTTAAGGTCCTTTCTTATCCTCTCTCTAATGAAAAGCTCTTTAAGTCTTGAAAGTTCTTTCTCTTTTTCTTTAATCTGTCTTTCCAACCTCTCTATCGCATCGTGAAGTTCATCCTGTTTTACTCCAAGTTTTGCACTAAGTTCTTGGATCGTTCTGTGTTCCAAAAAGGCATGCTCTACAGCCCATCTCCCTGTTTTTGCAACTATCCTCCTTACCCCTGCACCCACGGAAGATTCAGATACGATTTTAAAGTATCCTATATCTCCCGTTCTATTGACGTGAGTGCCACCGCAAAGTTCCTTTGAAACTTCACCTACCGTTATAACCCTTACCCTATCAGAGTATTTTTCTTCAAATATGGCTATAGCTCCCTCTTTTATAGCGCGCTCGTATTCCGTTTCTTGTGTTGTAACTTCATAATTTTTGCGTATGTGATCATTTACAAGCTCTTCCACTTTAGCCAGCTCCTCCCAACTTAAAGCCTCATAGTGAGTAAAATCAAAGCGCAGATATTCGTTGCTTACCAGAGATCCCGCCTGTCTGACATGATCACCAAGAAGATGCCTCAGGGCTGAATGAAGAAGGTGTGTTGCGGTATGATTCCTCTTTATGTCCTCTCTCCTCTCTATATCTATTATCGCATTTACCTCATCCGAAACCTTTATACTGCCCTTTATGAGCTTTCCTATATGTAACACAACCCCATCTACAGGTGATTGGGTGTCTTCCACCACAAAGTAGGCGTCATCACCTTTTATAATACCTCTATCACCTACTTGCCCACCTCTTTCAGCATAGAAGGGTGTTTTTTCAAGCACTATCTCCCCTTCCTGCCCTTCTTTAAGCTCAGTTATTAGCTCGCCGTTTCTTAAAATGGCTGTTACTCTTGTCTTTGCCTCGTATTGGGTATACCCAACAAACTGGGTAGTCTTTCCTATATCTTTGAGGTGTTGATAGACAGGTTTTACTTCCTTTGAAGATACTTTAAAGTGTTTTCTTGCCTTTTGCCTTTGGATCTCCATCTCTTCTTTAAATCCTTCCATGTCTATGGAAAGCCCCTTCTCCCGCGCTATGTCTTCGAGCATGTCCAAAGGAAAGCCATACGTGTCGTAAAGGGTAAATACTTGAGAACCACTTATAAACTTTCTGCCTTCACGGAGAGCTTCCTGAAGTACTTCTTCAACAAAGGGTAGGGCATTCTGAAAAGTATTTAGAAACCTCTCTTCCTCAGCTTTCAGTATGCCCTTTACAAAGGATGCGCTGTTTTCAAGCTCCGGGTATGCCTTCTTCATGAGCCGAACAACAAGATCAACACCTCTGTAAAGGAAAGGCTCCTTTATGCCAAGTTTGTAAGCGTACCTTAGCGCTCTCCTCAGTATTCTTCTTATCACATAGCCCCTTCCTACATTGGAAAGCAAAACGCCGTCGGATACGGCAAAAGTAACAGCTCTCAGATGATCCGCTATGACCCTTAAAGCAACATCAGTTTCAAAGCTTTCACCGTAAGCCTTTCCAGAAAGTTCCTCACCAAAAGTTATAAGGGGTCTTATGATGTCTATCTCGTAATTGGTTTTGGTACCTTGAAGGACACTCGCTATACGTTCAAGTCCCATACCAGTATCTATGTTGGGTTTGGGAAGAGGGGTCAAAGTCCCATCTGGATTTTTGCTATACTGCATGAACACCAGATTCCATATTTCTAAGTATCTTTCCCCTCCTTCAAGACCCTCTCCTCTATCGTAATGTATCTCCGAAGAAGGTCCGCACGGACCTGTCTCTCCCATCTGCCAAAAGTTATCCTCTTCTCCCATTTTCCATATGCGCTCTTCGGGGATACCTATGTGATCCCTCCATATGCTGTATGCCTCTTCGTCATCTTTAAAAACTGTTATGTAGAGTTTCTCACACGGAAGTTTTAGTCTTTGAGTCACAAATTCCCAAGCGTATTCTATAGCTTCTTTTTTGAAGTAATCACCGAAAGAGAAATTACCGAGCATTTCAAAAAATGTGTGATGTCTTGATGTGTAACCTACACTTTCAAGATCGTTATGCTTGCCTGAAACCCTAAGGCACTTCTGACAAGAAACAGCCCTTGTGTAAGGTCTCCTCTCTATACCTAAGAATACATTTTTGAAAGGTACCATACCGGCATTTACAAAGAGCAGTGTGGGATCGGACTCAGGAACCAAGGATGCACTCCTTACCCTTGTGTGTCCCTTCTGTTCAAAAAAGCTCAAAAAAAGCTCTCTGATCTCATCCGTAGAAAACATGGTTATTAATTATAAGATATGTCTTTACGTCACCCTAAGCACAACCTTACCAAAGTGTTTGGATGCTTCCAAATATTCGTGGGCATGATGTGCTTCTTTTAAATCAAATATCTTATCCACAACCGGTTTTAAGAGTCCTCTCTCAAAAAGCTCACTGATCTTAAAAAGATCTGCACCCACACCCATGTAAGTGCCACAAAGCTCTATCTCTCTCACAAACACGTATCTTATATCTACCTGTGTGTTGCTTCCCGTTGTGGTTCCAAAAAAGACTAACTTTCCTCCCTTTTTGAGGCATTCTACACTCTTGCGAAAGGTTTTTTCACCTACGTGATCCATAACGAGATCCACACCTTCCCTGAATGCTTCTCTTACTTTACTCACTACGTCCTCCTCGTAATGATTTATCACCATATCAGCTCCAAGTTCCCTGCATCTTTTGGCTTTTTCTGCATTACCTGCGGTAGTTATAACAAAGGCTCCCATGAGCTTGGCTATCTGTATACCTGCCACACCCACTCCTGATGATCCTGCCCATATGAGTACTCTGCTATAAGGTTTTATGTTCCCCTTTCTTACGAGAGCATTCCATACGGTGAGAAAAGTAAGTGGATAGCTTGATGCTTCTTCAAAACTCAAATTCTTTGGTTTTGGAACTACATTTCTTGCATGCACTTTCACATACTCCGCATAGCCACCCTTTGTCTTAAGACCAAGAATGTCATAATACCTGCAGAGGTTATCCCTTCCAGAAAGGCACTCGTAACATACGCCACATGACAGCCCGGGGGACAAAACAACTTCATCGCCTTCCCTTACGTTTCTGACAAGACTTCCCACCTTTTCCACCACACCGCTCACATCGGAACCGAGTATGTGTGGGAGATCAGGCTTTACTGCAAGTGCTCCCATTCTTACCCATATGTCAAGATGGTTAAGGGCTACAGCCTTTACTCTTACAAGCACTTCATCTTCTTTTATTTCAGGTCTCGGGAAATCTTCCACGTACTCAAGATTTTCTACACCACCGAAGGATCTAAGTATAACAGCTCTCATAGTGTTATCATTATAACTGATGAGAGTCTTGATAAAGATAGGTTCTAACTTGATACAGACTCAGGATGGAGATATAGACCTTTCTTTCCTTTCAAAGCTTGCAAGAGAGATAAAGACCATCAAAAGGGATGGAGGCGAGGTACTTCTGGTTTCCTCAGGTGCTGTACTCTGCGGTGCTAAAAAGCTCGGTATAAAGGAAAAACCAAAACAGCTCGTTCTAAAGCAAGCACTTGCTGGAGTAGGCCAAGCATACCTTATGCATGTGTACGACGTAGTATTTTCCAATTACGGACTTATCCCCGCACAGGTACTTTTGACTTCTGACGTATTTAAAGAGAAGGCGAAGTTTTATAACAGCAAGAACTCTATTGAAGAGATGCTTAAACTCGGTGTGGTTCCCGTTATAAACGAGAATGATACCGTCGCAGTTTCTGAGCTTGTCTTTGGAGATAACGACTTTCTTGCTGTGCATACAGCTTTTATGATGGATGCGGAGCTTCTCGTGTTTTTATCTACAGCAGGAGGGCTTAGGGATCACGAAGACAAAATAGTGTCTTACATTGAGGATGTAGATAAAGCTTTTAGCTTCATAAAAAGCATAAGTTCCGAGTTTGGTACGGGAGGGATGTTTAGCAAGCTATTTGCGACGAAACTTGCCCTCAGTCTTGGAATGCATGTGATCATTACAGGCAAAGAGGATAGCCTTCTTGATATCATACATCTGAAAACTTCTGGCACATACTTCAAACCTTCTCCAAAACCCCTCAAGCACAGGAAGAAAGTAATAGCTATGATGGAAGAGCCAAAAGGTATCATTTATATAGATGAAGGCGCATACAGAGCTTTAAAAGAAGGTAAAAGTCTTTTGCCAGCTGGAATAGTGAAGGTGGAAGGTATGTTTGGAAAGGGTGACACTGTAAGCATATACTTACAAGATGGTTATTTAGTGGGAAAAGGCAAAGTCAATTTTTCCTCCAATGAGCTTCTTCGGGTGTTGAGAAAGAAAGGAGAAGAAGTCAAAAACATTCTGAAAACTACAAAAGAGGAAGCGGTACATAGAGACAATCTGGTGATTTTTTAAAGGTATCCAGCCTCAACGCCTATACAGGCGTTCCACACTATACGCACCTTATCTCTGTATTTTTCTATAACTTCCAAATTTTCACAGCCAGGTTGAAGCCATACACATCCTGCACCTACTTTAATCGCTTCCTCAAGTATGGGTTCTATATGAGCCGGATTCCTGAATACATTTACTATATCAATTTTTTCCGGTATGTCCAGCATAGAAGGTAGTACCTTAATTCCCAGTATTTCCTGACCTGCGTACTTAGGATTTACAAAGTAGACTTTGTGAAGGCCTCTGCTCAGAAGCCTCTCGCTTACGTAGTAGGATGGTCTTTCGGGATCCGGTGATATACCTATCACTACAACGGTTTTTGATCTTTTCAAAACTTCCAAAGCATCATCTTTATGGGGATGATGAAGTTCTTTCATGTTTATCATTTTAACACTTTTGGGCGTTCATTTCCATTCTCTTTACAATTTGAAGTGGTCAAAGCCTTCAGGATGCATAAGTTCTCCATTGAGATAAACACCCGTTCCTTCCTCAACATCTCCTATGATCGTCATATCAAGGAATGGGTTGTATCTGTCTTTTGGATGTGTAAACAGTAGCTGATAATCTTCTCCACCGCTTAATGCGTATTGTGTAGGATCTTTACCATGCTTTTTACAAAAGAGATAAAGTTCTTGGGAGATGGGTATCTTATCCTTTTTTATTGAGAGCCTTACCCTGCTCATATTTGATATATGCCATGCATCTGAAGAAAGTCCGTCACTCAAATCTATACAAGCGTTAGCATACTTGCTTATATGCTTTATGTAATCTATCCTCGCTGTGGGTCTTGTGTGCCTCTCTATGAGTTTTAACTCAAATTCCTCATAATGTTTTTTTTCAAAAAGTAAAAGTTCAAGCCCTGCTTTGGCATCTCCAAGTGTACCACTAACGTAAAGCTTATCACCGGGCCTGGCACCTGCTCTTGAAACAAATCTTTCTGCTTTACCCATCATAAACACATCTATGCTTATTTTTTCAGACTTGGCGAGATTTCCTCCCACAACCTGGCAACCGTAAAACTCACACGCGGTTTTTATACCGCTATAGAGAGCGTCCACGTATGATACCTCCAAATCGGGTAATGCAAGAGAGACCAGAGCGTAAAGCGGTGTGCCACCGCTGGAAACCACATCGCTTACGTTGATACTTATGACCTTCCAGCCGATGGCTTGTGGCGGATAAAACCTCTTGAAATGCCTGTCTTCGATCATGCTATCCGTTGTAAGAAGGAAAGTTTTGCTGTCTATCTGGATAGGTGCGGTATCGTCACCTATGAGTGGTGAAGAAAGTATGTTTTTCAAACGCTCAATGAGTCCAAATTCTCCTATCTGTGATATCCTCATTCGGAAAAGATCTGCCCCTCTAAGGGTTGCACGAGAACGCCCTGATCCTGTATGAACTTGATAGCACGCTCTATCTCTTCAGATTCTCCATCCAGCTCAACTGTGAGAATACCAGTATCCTTAGTGACCTTTGCAGTCCTTATGTTTACACTAACATCAAAGTTCTTACACACCATACAAAGAATAGGCTCTTTTACCTTTTCCTCAGGATATATAAGCTGTAACCTTACTAAGTTCATGCAGGTATTATAAAACATCTCAATCTCCTAAATGTAGAGCAGTTGTAGAATCCCATCGTGCTATGTGAAGCAAAAGCCAAGGTATGAGTCTATTCTTTATAAAATCCGAAATTTCTTCGGCTCTTTTGTTTTTCTTCCAACTGTCTCTGAGAGCATTTACTTCTTTTCTCATGCTATCGTGTTCAGCCTTATGCATCGGATATGCAAAAAAATCTCCTTCTCTCATAAGCTCCTCTTCCGTTGAAAAATGCTCTTCAATGTCATAAAGCAAAAGTTCCATCATCTGATCAATCTTCACCATGTCATTTTCCTCACAAGCCTTGTAAAGCTCGTTGATGATCTCTACTTCATCTTCATGAAGGGCGTTCATTATGGAGTTTGCCACTTGAGGTAAGTCAGTTTTTTTCATTATCATGTCTTTGCCTCCTTCAGTTTTTAATTTTAAGTAAATATATACTTAGATTTTTCGTAAAGCATGATAACTATCAGACAAGCTAAAATAAATGTTATGTTCAGGAAAGTTTTGATAGCCAATAGAGGTGAGGTAGCCCTTAGGATAATAAGGGCTTGTAAAGAACTTGGCATTAGAACTGTTGCCATATATTCAGAAGCGGATGCCAGATCTTTGTACGTTAAAAAAGCCGACGAGTCTTACCTTATACCGGGAGATCCTATATGGGCTTACTTGGACTACGTGAGGATTGTGGATCTAGCCAAGTCTGTAGGCGCAGATGCCATACATCCGGGTTACGGATTTCTCGCGGAAAGTGCAGACTTTGCAAGATTCTGTCAAAGAAGGGGTATAACCTTCATAGGACCAAAGCCGGAACACATAGAGATGTTTGGGGATAAAGTTAAAGCCAAAAGGATAGTAAAAGATCTTGGGCTTCCAACCGTCCCTGGTGTAGATGAGCCTCTGAGAGATCCGCAAGATGCTCTGCATTATGCCAAAGAAATAGGTTTTCCCGTAATGTTAAAGTCCGCCTACGGAGGTGGTGGTAGGGGTATGCGGGTTGTAAAAAGGGAGGATGACCTTCCAGGGCTTTTTGAGTCGGCTTATAGAGAGGCTGAAACCTTCTTTGGAAAAGGTGATCTCTTTATAGAGAAGTATCTGGAAAACCCAAAACACATAGAGGTGCAAATTCTGGGAGATAAGTATGGAAATGTGGTTCATCTGGGTGAGAGGGACTGTTCTATACAGAGAAAACACCAAAAGGTACTTGAAGTTACACCTTGCCCGGTTTTGCCGAAAGAAATGAGGAACAAAATGCTCGGACTTTCCGTACGTGCTATGATGCAGGTGGGTTATGAAAGTGCAGGTACACTTGAGTTTCTTGCGGATATACAAAAAGGCGAGTTTTATTTTATAGAGATGAATACGAGGCTTCAGGTAGAACACACCATAACAGAAATGGTTTCCGGTGTTGATATAGTAGAAAACATGATTAGAGTGGCTTCGGGAGAAGCTCTTCCCTTTACACAAAGTGATATAACTTTCAGAGGTTACGCCATTGAGTTTAGGATAAATGCGGAAGATCCAAAGAGAAACTTCGCTCCTGCACCGGGTAAGATCACGGCTTACTACTCACCGGGTGGTCCGGGAGTTAGAATGGATGCAGGTGTATATAAAGATTTTGTTATTCCGCCTTATTATGACTCAATGATCGCAAAGCTCAGTGTTTGGGCTCTCACATGGGACAGGGTGATAGCAAGGGCAAGAAGAGCCATAGACGAATTTATAGTTAGAGGTGTACCTACCAACATATCCCTTCACAGGGAGATAATAAGAGACCCAGACTTCATAAATGGATACTTCGGTATAAAGTTCCTTGAGGAAAAACTCCCTACATATGACTTTGAGATAGAGGATCAAAAGAATCCTGAAGACATAACTTTGGCTATTTCGGCTGCGATAGCCTCTTATTATGGGCTATAAGTTATGCTTCTTCCAGAGCTTTCAAAACCCAGTTTGTTTCTCACTTTCACCGTGTAAGTGGTTTTCCCCTCAGGAAGGGTGTCCTCATACATGTAGCTTTGCGTACTTCCCACCTCTTTACCATCTTTATAAATTACAAACTCTTTAAAAAGATCATCCGGAGTATAAGACCAGATAAGGTATATCTTATCTGATATGGTTTGATACTCAAGCCTCTCTACGTCCTTTATAGGTGGAACTTTTTTAGCTTCCACACAAAAGTTGTAAGGTTCACTCTCTACAGCATCCAATACGCCGGTAATAGCGTAACATCTTCTAAAGTAATCCCTGCTTATTCTGTATATACCCCTGAACTCTGCACCATTTAAGATATCTAACTTACCATCCGATAAGGGATAAAGCCTATAAGAAGGAAAGCCAGAAGCTTCAATGAGGAGATTGCTATCATTTTCTTTTAAGATTACAGCAGGCTTTTTTTGTATAGACTTTCCCACACAGAATTTGCCGCTCTTTCCACCTATCCTCCTGACGATAAAACAGAAGGCTTCTTTATCTTCTTTCATAAACCATCCATCTAACTTTTCAAAACCTTCCACTTGTATGTTACCTTGCAAGGATCTTACATAAACATTATCTCCCAATCTTCTTATTTCAACAAGAGGTTCAGGAAGCGGTTCAGGATTAGCTTTTATACCGCATGAAGACAAAATCAACAACACTAACAGATAGATCATATGAGAAATATTAACCTATTCCCGTCTCTTTCTCATATGGCCAAAGCAAAATACCTCCTGATAGGTTATAAGCTTCGTATCCCATATGTCTCAGGAAGTAAGTGGCAAAAGCGCTCCTTTCCCCACTTCTGCAGTAAATTATGTACCTTTTATCCTTAGGAAGATCCTTATAAGCGTAACGAAGCTCATCCAGAGGTATTAGTTTAGAGTTTGGTATCCTGACTTGTGCATGCTCCTGAGGCGTTCTCACATCAAGTAGCACCACCTGTTTATCTTCTTCAAGCATCTTTTTTGCTTCTTCGGAAGACACTTCAGGAACTTGGAACATGGTGAACCTCCTCGAACTATTGTCAAATAAAAATATTATAATATACATAAAATTCTATGCAAGGAGTTTAACACGTTTGGGTAAGAAGTCTTTGAAACCAGTTCCAATTTTTATTGACAAATCTACCCAAGCATACTATATTGCTCAGTATAAAGATGCATAGAGCCATTCAAGTCTCATGCCCTCTGACAAAAAGAAAAATAGACATTATCAAAAAATTGCTCATAGAATACAGAAAAACAGCAAAAGAAATAGCCAGTTATCAGTGGTTTCTATTTTTTAACACAGGCTATTTCAACAGAAAGGCAAATATAAAACATATAAGGTCTAACTTGTCAGAGAGATACAAATACACCATTCAATACCATGTGGTAGTACCTGTTTTGGAAAGCTTTATTTCCAATATCAAAAACAGATTTTCTGAAATTGTCAAAAGCTCTAACCTGCCAGAAAAAACTAAGAGGGTTTTGTTATACCTGAACAAAAACAACGAATGGCTCATAAGAAAGTCTGAAAAAGCTGTTTATGTGGATTATAGAAACAAGACTGTTTTTGAATATGAGATAACAGAGGAAGAAAGGCTGTTAGTCAAAAAGGTCTTCAAGCATTTACTGAACAAATGGAGAAAACCAAAGTTTAAAAAAGTCTCTCTCATACTTGACAGTAAGACTGCCCTGATAGAAGAGCCAGAGAAAGCCACACATTTTGACAGATGGATAAGACTATCTACACTTGAGAAAGGAAAACCCATTTATTTGCCTGTCAAATTTCATGACTACTTTGAGAAAAGAGGAAGAAAAACAACAAATTTAGTTCAGATAGGAGAAGATGGCACTTTAAGGATAGTAAAAGAGGTAGAACCAAAGAAGATAGAAGGAAATGAAGTAATAGCCTTGGACTTTGGACTGAGGAACTTTTTAACAAGTTCAAAAGGAGATATGTTTGGAAGAAGGCTATATGAGAAGGTTAAAGAATATGCGGAGAAGATAGACAGATTGCAAAGAAACCTGCAAAGGCAGGGAATAAAGCCAGCAGAGAGCAAGAGGTTTGTAAGGCTTACAGAAAGGCTGTCTGCATTTATAAAGAATGAAGTAAGAAGGATAATAAACAAGATTGTAAAGCTTTATAATCCGAAAATGATAGTCATAGAGAACCTCAAGAGCCTTTATAAGAAGTTTTTGTTAGAGTATCCGAAAGCTGTAAAGCGGGTTATTGTAAGATACGGCTATGGTGAGCTAAAGAGGAAGCTACAGGAGATAGGAGAGGAATACGGTATAGAAGTCATAGAAGTTAATCCAGCCTATAGCTCACAGACATGTAGTTCATGTGGTTATGTGGATAAGGAGAACAGGAAAACACAGGAAAAATTTGAATGCAGGTTATGTGGATACAAAGCCAATGCTGATGTGAATGGAGCGAAAAATCTGGTAAGCCGTGCTTACCGGGTAAGTAGCTCCAGATTACACAGCATTGACAAAGCCCTTGCTAAACAGATAGAGGAGTTCATAAAAAATCTGTTTAGCGAGCGGTATAAGTGCCT
>JBEULM010000052.1 GCA_041287335.1 Hydrogenobacter sp. | reverse complement strand
ACAGGCATTTTGGGAGTTCTTATCGTTGACCTTGCCTTTCTCTTTGGTCTTTACCTTGCTGGCATGTTCTTCACACCAAACATATCTGTTGATCAATTTTGGTGGTGGTGGGTTGTTCATCTTTGGGTTGAAGCTACGTGGGAAGTGTTGGTAGGTGTTCTAATGGGATGGCTTCTGATGCACCTTTTGGGAACCCCAAGAAAGATTATAGAGGCGTGGCTTTATATTGAAGTGATGCTCGTATTCGGAACAGGGATACTGGGTTTGGGACATCACTACTATTGGATAGGAACCCCGCCTTACTGGCTAGGTATAGGTGGCTTTTTCTCATCCCTTGAGCCTTTACCTCTCGTAGCCATGGTGATACATGCAGTTTACGATGCAGGCGTTCACAAATTGCAAACGGTTAACAGACCAGCTCTCTTTTGGGCTTTCGCTCAAGCTTTCGGAAACTTATTTGGTGCAGGAGTTTGGGGCTTTATGCACACGCTACCTCAAATAAACCTCTTCAGCCATGGGACTCAGCTTGCAGCAGCACATGGACATCTTGCCTTTTTTGGAGCTTATGTAGCGGCAAACTTAGCTATCTTTTATTACATACTTGGTAAAACGAAAGTAAAGGAAGGATATATAATGAACGGTATCGTCTGGAGGATAGCTTACATAGGGCTTATAATAGGTATGTTTGGAATAGTTGCATCTCTAACCGTTGCAGGTTTTGCCCAAACCATGATAGAGAGAGCAACGTTGGGAAGCACTTGGGAAGCTTACATACAAGCACAGATGCATCCATGGATGGAACAAGCTTACAGATGGAGGTTCTTTTTCGGACTTATTTTTGCTCTATCTTATGTGATATTGCTTTATGATCTTATCACGACAGGAAGAAGGGTGGAACAGATAAAGGAGGTGGAACTTGCTCGCTGATACACTTTATAGGCTCATGCTTTACGGCTTTCTAATGGTTCTCTTTGCGTGTTTTTACGCCATACTTTATGCGCTGGGGAGGGTGAACAACCTCCCCTCCCTTCAAAGGTTGTCTTACACTTTTGGGATACTTCAGTTTATATCGGGTCTTGGTATGGTCACATCCGATTACTTAGATACCTTTTGGAAAGCTATAATACTTTTGAGTATCTTCGTATACCTCTTTATACCCCCTTTTATGTGGAAGGTTGTGGTTGCCTTTCATGAAAGGTAACTACTCAACGGTTACAGTCTTAGCCAAGTTTCTCGGTTGATCTACATCAAGTCCAAGGTGGTCAGCTATATAATAAGCAAAAAGCTGTAAAGGTATAATACTCAAAAAAGGAGAGAGGTCTTCAAAGATTTCAGGCATACCGATAAAATCTTTAGACATCCCTATAAGCGTTTTGTCTTCCTTAAATCCTAAACCTATAACCGTTCCCCTTCTTGTAAGTATCTCTTCTATGTTAGAAAGTACTTTCTCATACACCCTATCCTTCGGTGCTATCACCATAACCGGCATGCTCTCATCTATGAGAGCTATAGGACCATGCTTCATCTCTCCAGCAGGATAACCTTCAGCGTGTATATAGGAGATCTCTTTAAGTTTTAACGCTCCCTCCAAGGCTATTGGATAGCTAAGATACCTACCTAAATAAAGCATGTTTTTCTTATTAGCGTATTTGAGGGCTAACTTTTTAATAAGCTCAGCCTCTCCTAACACTTCTTCCATCAGATGGGGCAAAGCCGAAAGCCTTTCCATCAACTGATCCTTCTTGGGTGAGTGGGAAACTGCTAAGCTGTATAGAACTGCGAGTTGAGATGTAAAAGTCTTTGTAGCTGCAACACCTATTTCAGGTCCCGCATGCGTATAAAGTGTATAGTCAGACTCTCTATCCAGAGCGCTTCCCATAACATTAACTAAGGATATGACTGTAGCTCCCCTTTCTTTGGCTGAAAGGGCAGAGTATCGCGTATCTGCCGTTTCCCCAGACTGGGATATGGCTATTACAAGATCTTTATCACTGATTGGTACATCAGCGTATCTAAACTCGGAAGCGTACATAACTTCTACGGGTATCTGCAGGTACTTACCCATCCAGTAGCTTCCCAAAAGACCAGCATGATAAGATGTACCGCATGCCAAGATGAGTATTCTTCTGAAGCTCTTCAGGTCAAAGGGTAAAAGATAATCCCTTGATATGTAACCTTTTATGGTGTCTCCAACAGCCTTTGGCTGTTCGAAGATCTCCTTGAGCATGAAGTGTTTAAAACCTCCCTTCTCTGCAGATATGATGTCCCAAGGTACACTTATTACATCTTTTACTATCCTATTTCCTTCAGTATCGTATATATCAACGCTGTCTATCCTGAGATCCACGATCTCTCCGTCAGAAAGAGGTATGATGTGTCTGGTAAAGGGTAAGATGGCGGGAATATCGGATGCCAAAAAGTTTTCATCCTCACCTATGCCGACGACTAAAGGATTTCCGTATCTGACTCCCACTATCCGATGCGGTTCTCTACTTGTCATAACGCAAAAGGCATAAGATCCTCTTAGCTGAGGAACTGTTTTCATTACCGCTTCAAGCAGATCACCTTCGTAATACAGTGATATCAGGTGCGCTATAACCTCAGTATCTGTCTGGGATTTGAACTCTATACCCTTAGCCTGAAGCTTCTCTTTAAGCTCCCTGTAATTTTCTATGATACCGTTGTGTACAACGGCTATCTCACCACTCATATCCGTGTGGGGATGTGCGTTTATTTCACAAGGCTCACCATGGGTTGCCCATCTGGTATGCCCTATCCCTATGGTAGCTTTGAGAGGCTTACCCCACAAACTTCTGATAAGTTCACGAATTTTCCCAACCTTTTTTTCTACGAAAATATGCCCGTTTTCCACAAGAGCCACACCTGCAGAGTCGTAACCTCTGTATTCTAGCCTTTCAAGTCCTTCAAGCAAAACAAGTACAGCAGGGTTCTTTCCTACATAACCTATAATTCCGCACATAGGGATAAATTATAGCTCTGTGATACTCTTTTACAGAAGAGGCGCTCTCGGAGATACCCTTCTTACCTTTCCAGTGCTTGAAATACTAAAAAGGAGAGGAAAACGTATCCTTGCAGTCGGAAACGTTGATTACTTTAATATCGCTAAGCAGGCAGGATGGGTTGATGAGATCAATTACGAAATCCCACATATGGACTTTGAAAAGGTTATAAAAGTGTCAGTAGATGGTGATGTAAAACCCTTTCCTGAGAGAAGGGTCTGGATAGTTGATCACTATCTTGAGAGTTTAGGTCTGAAAGATATTTATTCAAGGCTGCTTAATATGATACCCCTTAAGGACAATCCTTTGAGAGGCAAAGCTGTTATCCATCCTTCAAGTGGCTCTGCGCGTAAAAATCCACAAATAGAACTTTTTCTTAGGATAGAGGAATACCTCAAAAAACACGGTTATGAGGTTATTTACCTTATAGGAGAAGCTGATAAGTGGGTAAAGAAGTACGTATCACGAATATACGAAAGCGAAAACCCTACAGAGATGGCAAAAGCCCTCAGCAATGCAAGATTATTCGTTGGTAACGATAGTGGTGTGTCTCACTTAGCAAGTTACGTTGGCGTACCTTCCTTTATATTTTATGGTCCTACGGATCCTTTGGTTTGGAAGCCCATAGGGGAAAAAGTTTATCAAATAAGTTTGAACCTGCCGTGCTCTCCCTGTTTTCCATACACATGCCAGGAGAGACTATGCCTAAACACAGATACACTTTTTAAGAGCTTTATTAAAGCTATAAAGAGCCTTATGATTTAAAATATCAAGGATCAATGAGAAAAACCCTATTTCCTTTGGCGCTTATACTTGTTGTTGCAACCGCTCTCGTACTTGTAAATAAAAGTAACCAAGTAAATGTATTTGTTGTTGAGGAAAGACCTATAAAGAAGGTCGTGTACGCATCGGGTTATGTGAAACCCATTCGCTATGTAGTTGTAAAGTCAGAGGTATCAGGTTACGTAAAAGAGATAAAAGTAAAAGAAGGTGATAGGGTAAAAAGAGGGCAGATCTTAGCGGTTATAGATGCAGGTCCGCTGGAAGCATCCTTACGGGAGGTAGAAGAAAAACTCAAACTCACAAGAGAAAGGCTGAGAAAAGAGTCGGATTATATGACAAGTTTAGAAGAGCAGGTACAGATAGCAAAGACGAACATGGAACAGGCTAAGAGGATCCTTCAAAGGAGGGAAAATCTTGCCAAAAGCGGGTTAATACCCAGAGAGCAGTATGAAGAGGCAAGAAGGTCCTACGAGAACGCCAAAAGCGAATACGAAAGGATACTTTCAAGTTACAGAGATACAAAGACAGCTCTTATGTCGGAGGAAAAGGTCCTTTCAGCATCCGCAGACAAAATAAAAAGGGATATACAGAGGTACTACATAAAAAGTCCCATAGACGGGGTTGTGCTCAACAGGTATGTAGAGGTAGGGGATTACGTAAATAACTTAAGTCAGGAAAATAAGCTTTTCAGCGTGGGACAAGAAGGTAACATGGAGGTGGTGCTTGATGTGGATGAGGAATACGCATCAGTGATAAGAAAGGGTATGAAAGTTTTTCTATCTCTTGACGCTTATCCGGATAGGGTCTTTGAGGGGAGGGTAACGTTAGTAAAGGAAGAGCTTGACAAGAGCAAAAAAACCTTTGAAGTAAAAGTGAGTGCTGAGCTTCCGCCAAACGTTCCTGCAAATGCAACCGTTGAAGCCAACATACTCGTTGAGGAAAAGAAAGCGCTCGTTATACCCAAGTCAGCTTACAAAGAAGGTTATGTTTATAAGTACGAAGCTGTCAGGAAGATCAAGGTTCCCGTTAAGGTAGGTGAGGAGGTGGATGGATATCTTGAAATACTTGAAGGTCTCAAAAAAGGGGACAAGGTAGTTGCAGAATGAGTCATGTTATCTTTATAGCTTACAAGTTGCTCCTTGAGAGGAGAAGGCAAACCTTTGTGTCCGTGGCCGGTGTTGCTATAGGAGTTTGCGCCCTCATAGTAATGAGTTCTCTCATGTTTGGTTTTCAAAAATACTTCATACAACAGGTTATAGATTTGGAGGCACACATAAGCATAAAACCCAAAGAATACACAGAGGAGGATAGAATAGTCAAACGTGTGGATCCGAATGCGCTTTGGAAAGTTTACGCAAGCAAACCTAAGGAGAAAGACAAGATCATAGGCTGGAGGGATATAGTAAGAGACGTAGAGAAAAGAAAGGATGTAGTAGGCGTAGCTCCGCATCTCGTTGTTAGAGGCATACTCAAGTATGGAGTAAAAGAAAAACCTGTTACACTCATAGGCATAGATCCTGACGCAGAACCTAAGGCATCGGTTATAGAGAGATTTCTTGAGTACAAAAGGCTCGCAAATCTTAAGACTAACAGGGATGCGATAATAATGGGTAAGTTGGTAGCAAAGGATTTAGGGATAAAGGAGACGGGAAAGAAAGTGATTCTCGTACTTCCCAACGGACGCACCTATCTTCTTAAAGTTGAGGACTTTTTTAATTCGGGTATAACAAACATAGACAATACGAGGGTTTATATGCACATAAGAACCCTTCAGGGGCTTACAGACAGGATAGATGAAGTTAACGAAATAGTGATAAAGGTAAAAGATGTGAACAAAGCTCAGAAGATAGCTTTAGAACTTCAAAGGAATTTAAAGTACGATGTGGAAAGCTGGCAGAGAGCTTACATAAACTTTCTTCAGATATTCAAGATACAGAACATGATAACTTACATGATAGTATTTGCCATATTGACAGTCTCAGCTTTTGGCATCTTTAACATCATAATGATGACCGTCTTGGAAAAGAAAAGAGATATAGCTATACTCATGGCAATAGGTTACACCAAAAAGGACATTCTCTCACTATTTCTCAGTCAAGGATTGATCATAGGTTTTTTAGGTGCCTTCTTAGGTTTTCTCTTAGGTTATGGACTTCAGGAATATCTATCCTCAGTAAAGCTTGAAGTGGAAGGTCTCATAAGGACAAAGGGTTTTATATTGGACAGAAGTCCTCTCTACTACCTGTATGCTTTTGCCTTCTCTCTATTTTTCTCCTTTTTCGCTAGCTTTTATCCATCTTACAGGGCAAGTAAGCTAAATCCGGTGGACATTTTCAGAAGTGGCTGATGGTACTAATAGAACTTGTAAATGTGAAAAAGCGCATAAGGGATGAAGAGATACTTAAAGGTATAGACTTAAAGGTTTATAAGGGTGAGTTTATCGCTATAATAGGAGCCTCCGGATCAGGGAAAAGCTCCCTTCTATATATAATGGGTCTTTTGGACTTTCCAACCGAAGGTAAAGTGTTTTTTAAAGGGATGGAAGTAAACAACGCTGGAGGAGATCTACTTTCCAAAATAAGGAATGAAAGTATTGGCTTTGTCTTTCAGTTTCACTACCTTCTCCCTGAGTTTACCCTTCTTGAAAATGTCATGATACCCATGCTCAAAAAGGGTATACCTAAAGGAAAGGCTAAAGAAAAGGCTCACAATATACTCAGGCGGTTTGGGTTGGATAAAAAGGAAGGAAGGAAGATATACGAAATATCTGGAGGTGAGATGCAAAGGGTTGCCATAGCGAGAGCTTTAGCCAACGATCCGGAGGTCATACTCGCTGATGAACCCACTGGTAACCTTGATAGCGTAAATACATCCATAGTTATGGATTATTTACAAGAGATAAACAGAGCAGGCACAACGGTTGTTATGGTGACTCACGAGCTTGAGCTTGCTAAAAGAGCCGGGAGGATCATAGAGATGAGAGACGGGCAGATCTTAAATTCTCAATAACACGAGATCTTTACTTCTTGACAAGTTTATAAGTTTTACTTATATTAACTATAAGTGATCTAAGTCAGTAAGTAAGTACTCAATAGGAGGTGAGACATGAGTGAGCTCACAAGAAGAGATCTTTTGAAGGTGGGAGGGCTTTCTATAGGTGCGCTTGTCGGTCCCTCCTTTGCCTTCAGGGTAATGGAACCCGTCGTAAAGGTAGAGAACCCACTTGCCTACTATCCAAACAGGGACTGGGAGAGGTTTTACAGGGATATCTATAAGTCAGAGGCAACCTTCACTTTCCTTTGCGCTCCCAACGATACACACAACTGCCTGCTTACCGCCTATGTTAAGAACGGCGTAATAACAAGGATAGAACCAACTTACAAGTTTGGGGAGGCTACAGACATATACGGACTTAAGGCTTCCCACAGATGGGACCCAAGATGCTGTAATAAGGGTCTTGCCCTCATGAGGAGGTTTTACGGAGACAGAAGAGTAAGGGGTCCAATGGTAAGGAAGGGTTTTTATGAGTGGTATAAGGCAGGCTTTCCAAGAGACCCAAAAACGGGCAAGCCTCCAGAGAAATACTTCCAGAGGGGTAAGGAAAAGTTTATAAAGGTCACATGGGACGAGGTGGCTGACATAATAGCAAAGGCTTTAATAAACATAGCCACCACATACAGTGGAGAGGAAGGAAGAAAAAGGCTTGAAGCCCAGGGACATTATCCTAAGCCCATGCTTGATGCAATGGAAGGTGCAGGCACAAGGGTTTTAAAGTTCAGAGGTTCCATGCCCTTCCTTGCGGTTATAAGATACACATCTCCCTACAGGTTTGCCAACATGATGGCTTTGCTTGACAGCCACATAAGGGGTGTAGGTCCTGACAAGGCTTTAGGTGGAAGAGGCTGGGACAATTATGCCTTCCACACGGACCTGGCTCCCGGGCATCCTATGGTATCCGGTCAGCAAAATGTGGAGTTTGACCTCTGTATGTTTGAACATTCAAAACTTTTAATCCTCTGGGGGATGAACCCCTTCACCACCAAGATGCCAGACTGCCACTGGCTAACAGAGGCAAGGATTAAAGGCTCAAAGGTAATCGTTATTTCTAATGACTATTCACCTACAGCAAGGTCTGCTGATGAGCTTATAGTGGTAAGAACAGGCACAGACACAGCCCTTGCCCTCTCCATAGCCTACGTGATAATGAAGGAAAAGCTCTATCAGGAAAGGTATGTAAAGAGCTTTACGGATATGCCTTTGCTTGTAAGGATGGACAACGGTAAGGTTTTAAGGGCAAGGGATATAATACCAAACTACCAGCCAAAACCTCTTAAAAAGGCTGTAGTCTTTAAACCGGGTGAAACATTGCCTCCCTTCTTCAAACAGGACAAGCAATACATACCCGAGAAGATAAGAGTGGAGGATATGGACGACTTTGTAGTCTGGGACAAAAATACCAACCAGCCCAAGGTTATAACAAGGGACGATGTGGGAGAGGACTTCTGGAAGCTGGGCATTGACCCGGCTTTGGAGGGTAGCTACAGGGTAAAGACCGTTGACGGGAAGGAAGTGGAGGTAAAGCCCCTCTTTCAGGTTTACCTTGAGTTCTTTGAGAAAAACTACACGCCAAAGCAGGCGGAAATAATAACAGGCGTGCCTGCAAGAAAGATAGAGGAGCTGGCAAGGGAGATAGCAAGGCATCCAAGAAACATGAAACTGGCTCAGGGCATGGGAGTAAACCAATACCAGCATGCGGACCTAAAGGATAGAGCCATGTATATGATATGTGCTTTAACAGACAACATCGGACACGCTACTGGAAATATAGGCTCTTATGCAGGCAACTTCAGGCTTGCTCTCTTTAACGGAGCACCCCAGTACCTTGCGGAGGACCCCTTCAACATAGAGCTTGACCCCAGCAAACCCGCCAAGGTGAGGTTTTACTGGAAACCTGAGTCAGCCCATTACTATTCCCACGATGACCATCCCCAGTATATGGGCGAGCATCTCATAACAGGTAAAACCCATATGCCAACCCCCACGAAGTTTGTGTGGTTTGTAGATGCCAACTCAGCCCTTGGAAATGCCAAGTGGAAATACAACATAATCATGAACACGCTACCGAAGATAGAGTGTATAGTCACCAACGAATGGTGGTGGTCCCTAACCTGCGAATACTCGGACATAGTGCTTGGTGTAGATGCCTGGAATGAAAACAAGTACTGGGACATAGCTGGTTCTGTTACAAACCCCTTCGTTTATGTATGGCCTAAAACTGGACACAGAAGGTTTTTTGACACGAAGAACGATGCAGAGGCCTTTGCAATCGTTGCCAACAGGCTCACGGAGCTAACGGGTGATGAGAGGTTCAGAAATTACTGGAAGTTTGTCCTTGAAGGCAAACAGGATGTGGTCTATGTGCAGAGGGTAATAAACGCCTCTTCTAATCTACGTGGCTATAAACTTGAAGAAATTGCCAAGAAAGCTCACGAAGGCATCCCTTCCCTCATAATGACAAGAAGCTACCCCAAGTATGTGGGGGAAGATCAGACAAAAGAGAATATGCCATGGTACACAAAGAGCGGAAGGCTTGAGTTTTACAGAGAAGAGCAGGAGTTTATGGATGCTGGTGAGAACTTGCCTGTCTATAGGGAACCCATAGACTCCACACACCACGAGCCTAATGTAATTGTGGCAAAGCCGTATCCTTTGCTGAGACCTAAAAAGCCTGAGGATTACGGACTGAAGTCCGAAGATGCTCTATTAAATACCGAGTGGAGACAAGCGAGGAATATACTCATTTCTCCTGAAAAGTTACCGCATACTAAGCATCCACTTAAGGTAACCTTTGGTGCTACCCATATAGTCCACACACCAAAATATAGACATTCCGCTCACACAACAACTGGAGATACGGACATAATAGTCCTGCTCTTTGGACCCTTTGGAGATATATACAGGCATGATAAGAGGATGCCTTTCGTATCTGAGGCATACATAGACATAAACCCAAAGGACCTACAGAAGATGGGCATACAGGACGGAGACTATGTATGGGTGGATGCAGACCCTCAAGACAGACCATTTACAGGCTGGCAGAAGAGACCAGAAGACTACGAGGTGGGAAGGCTACTTCTGAGAGCAAGAGCTTCTAACAATACGCCTCCGGGCTGTGCGAAGATATGGTTTAACATGTATGGCTCTTCTCACGGATCAGTGAGAGGGACAAAAGAAAATCCCAATGGGTTGGCTAAAAACCCAGATACAGGTTACCAGTCCCTTTACAGGAGAGGTAGCCACCAATCAGTCACAAGGGGATGGTTCAAGCCTACATACCAAACGGATAGCCTTATAAGGAAAAACCTTATGGGTCAGATAATAGGCAAAGGCTTTGAGCTTGATGTGCATGGTCTCATAGGTGCGCCAAGAGAAGGCTTTTGTAAGATAACAAAGGCTGAGAACGGTGGCATAGGTGGTAAGGGTGTGTGGAGACCTGTAAAGCTTGGCTTTAGACCTATGACAGCTAACGAAATGCTGAGAAGGTATGTAAAAGCGGATTACGTAAAATAAGGAGGTTCAATCATGGCTAAGGCTTACAACTGGCAACTTAAAAGAGAGGTTGAGTATCCCTATGAGCCAAAAAGACCCAAAAGGCAGTTTGCGGTCGTGATGGACCTGAACAAATGTATAGCCTGTCAGACATGCACCATAGCTTGCAAGACCACATGGACACCGGGAAGGGGTCAAGAATACATGCTTTGGAACAATGTGGAAACAAAACCGTGGGGTTTTTATCCCCTCGGCTGGGATGTGAAACTTCTTGAACTGCTTGACGGAAACAAAAAGACGGTTTTTGATGCACCAGAAGGTGAAAGGGTGCTTGGCTGGAGACCTGAGGAGCTTGACTGGATGTATCCCAATATAGGCGAGGATGAAGTAAATGAATCCGTTGATATAGGGACAGTTCTTGAAATGTTCCCACATCCCATATGGATGTTCTACCTACCAAGGATATGCAACCACTGCACATACCCCGCCTGCCTTGCTGCATGCCCCAGGCAGGCAATATATAAGAGGGAAGAGGACGGCATTGTACTTGTGGATCCAGAAAGGTGCGAAGGATACCAAGAATGCATAAAAGCCTGTCCATATAAAAAGGTTATGTTCAACTTTGTAGCGAGAATAACTCAAAAGTGCATAGGATGTTTTCCAAGAGTTGAGGATGGTCTTCAGCCTCAGTGTGTGATAACCTGCATAGGGAAAATAAGGCTTATGGGCTTTATAAACCCGCCTGACAGGGCAAGACCAGAAAACCCCATAGACTTCCTCGTGCATATAAAGAAGGTAGCCCTACCCCTATATCCACAAACGGGTATAGAACCAAATGTTTATTACATACCACCCATAAATGTACCTGTCAAGTTCCTACGGCAGATGTTTGGCGATGGTGCCGAACACGCGGTAAAAACCTACATGGCTATGAGGGAAGGTAAAGAGCCTGAGCTTCAAGCCTTACTGCACCTTTTTGGTTCTACGCCGAGAATACCACATTCCTTTGCTATAGGTCCCAGTGAGGTTATAGCCTTTGACGAAAAAGGTAAAGAGATAATCAGGGTTCCGATCATTGAACCCTTACAGTACAGACCACATAAAGATCAAAACCTTGATGTGATAAGGCAGGATATACCATAAAGGAGGTGAGCTATGAGAATCTTGAGGATACTCCTTTTAGTAATAATCGTTGGCTTTACCTCGGCTCAGGAGCTTATATCCAAGAAAGTTCAGGAAGTACCTCTGGATCCATTCAGTAAGATATGGGATACCGCTCAGGAGATAGAGGTTTTACTATCTGGGCAAGCGGTAACTACTCCTATGGATCTGAAACCATCAGTGACAAAACTCTGGGTGAAAAGCGTCAACGATGGAAAGTACATAGCCTTTTTACTCATATGGGAAGATAAAACAAAAGACAGCTTCCACCTTATAGGGAAATTTTCCGATGCTGTTGCGTTGCAGATACCTTACGTGCCTTCTGCAGATGTGCCGGTTACCATGGGGGATAAAGATCACAGAGTTTTGATCCTACATTGGACCGCAGCAAGGCAGGAGAATATAGATCACGGTTATTCGGATGTGCCAAAGATATATCTTAACTTTACTTATGACTGGTATCCCCATGCCGTCCCTCCATATAGGTATCCTGAGGACTGGGCTAATCAGTACGCTCTTAACTATGTTGGAGGTGAAAAGGTTTTTAGGAAAAATACTCTGAAAACACCTGTAAGAGAGGTTGTGGCGGAGGGATATGGATCTTCCACATGGAAGGATATACAGGGAGCGGAAGGTAAAGGAGTTTACAAAGATGGCAAGTGGTACGTAGTGATAAAGAGAGCTTTCGTGGAAGAAAGTACGAGCAATCCCGAATGGGGACCAGGCAAGCAAACATTCGTAACTTTTGCGGTCTGGGACGGACACAATGGAGAGGTGGGAGCGAGAAAATCCCTGAGTTATTCGTGGATACCTTTGAAAATAGAGGGTAAATGAAATGGACATTTATAGGATGTATCTTTACACCTTTTTATCCATTGCCTTCTCCTATCCTTACAGGGAGGTTATTGAGGAGCTTGAGGGGGGTCTGGATGACCTTTCCCTCTCTCTCAAAGCGCTGGGTATAGACTTTGATGTGAATGCCCTAAAAAAGACTTTAAAGGAAGCCAAAAGTAGACTTTTGGATCTTCAGGGGGAGTGGAACACCCTTTTTTCAACAAGTCTGAAAGCCCCGGCTAACGAGACAGCTTACGAGCTTGAAAAAGCTGGGAGAAAAGCTACGGAACTTGCGGATATAGAAGGTTTTTACAGAGCTTTTGGTCTTGATGTTAAACCTCCCAACGAACCTGACAGCCTGGTGGTAGAACTTGAGTTTACTGCCTATCTTCTCAAAAAGAAAATGTACGCAGAGGAAAAAGGTGACAAAGAAGCCCTTGATGTAATTAACTTAGCTTTTGTCTCTTTCTTCAAGGAACACTTAGGCAGGTGGTACAGGATATTCACTGACCTTTTGAAAGAACAGACGGAAGAAGACTACTACAAACTGTTAGGCGAACTTCTCAGACTCTTTTTAGATAAGGAAAGAGAAAAGTTTGACGGTATAATTGATATAAAAATCTACAGAAAAGAGGTTTTAGAAGGTGTCAACTGGAAATGCGGTTTTTAAAAGCGTAAACCCTCTGAACTACCGTCAGAAAAGAACCTATGAGTATGATAAGGAGAGCGGTATCTATCATATCAATGAGCAATCCAAGAAGGAGCGTAAGCCACCTTTCTGTCCTTTCAAATATTCCTACATTCAGTTTATAACCAAGTCCTTCGGCTCTAGCTCTTGCGTAACTAACTCCAAATGAAAATATCAGCGCAAGTAAGGATAGAATGGATATATACTCTTGCTTTGAGGATAGACTTATAGCTATGAAGGGAAGAGCATCTGAGAAACGGTCTATAAGGGAGTCTAAAAAAGCACCGAACTCGCTTTCTTTTCCGCTCTTTCTTGCTAAAGCACCATCTATAGCATCGGCAAGACCACCCAGGGACAGAAATATTAACCCCCAAGAGTGCATATGTATATAAAGAAAAACTGAACCCACCATTACTAATAAAAATCCCAACAAGGTTATAGCGTTGGGATTTATACGCACTTTAGCCAACACACTCAACAGAGGATCTATAGTCCTCTCAAAGTGTGGTTTTATCTCCTTCACCAAATAACTCATGATTCCCCTTTTACGGCGAGGGAGGGATTCGAACCCCCGGTGGGCTGTAAACCCACAGCGATTTTCGAGACCGCCCCGTTCGTCCGCTCCGGCACCTCGCCTGATAAATAATTATAAGCTCACCCGAATCTTCCGGTTATGTAATCTTCAGTAAGTTTTTTGTCAGGTTTTGTAAACATCTTCTCGGTGTGATTGAACTCTACAAGCTCCCCAAGATACATAAAACCTGTGTAATCGGATATTCTTGCGGCCTGTTGCATGTTGTGCGTAACTATAACTATGGTTATATTACTTTTAAGTTCCACTATCAGTTCCTCTATTTTGGCGGTGGATATAGGGTCAAGGGCGGAGGTAGGTTCGTCAAAAAGGAGAACTTCAGGTTCTACCGCTATAGCCCTTGCTATGCAAAGCCTTTGTTGTTGTCCACCAGATAGAGAGAAAGCACTTTCTTTTAGCCTGTCTTTTACCTCGTCCCACAGGGCTGCATCTTTTAAAGCCTTTTCTACCTTATCTTTAAGTTCGCTACCTTTTACACCCTTTAGTCTTAGTCCAAAGGCTACATTATCAAAGATGGACATGGGAAAGGGTGTAGGCTTTTGAAAGACCATACCTACCTTACTTCTAAGGTCTATAAGGTCTATGTCCTTGTCAAAGATGCTTTTTCCATCCAAGAGTATCTCACCTTCGTATCTGTTGCCAGGATAAAGGTCATGCATCCTATTAAAGCATCTCAGCAAGGTAGTCTTTCCACAGCCAGAAGGTCCTATGAGGGCTGTCACCTTTTTGTCATAAATAGGCATGTTTATGCTCTTTAGGGCATGGTTTGAACCGTAGTAAAAGTTGAGGTTAATAACTTCCATCCTCTTTTTTAGCGATGGTTGAGTTGCTATCATATCAGATTTCCTCCTTATTCTTCTTTGCAAAGGAACGAGCAATATAGCTTAGGGGTTTGAGAAGGTTTCCATGAAGTAGCAACTTAGCAATTATTGAGAGTATAAGCACACCCATGGTAAGTATAAAGGCGGAAGCCCAGGCTTGCTCATGCCAATAGTGATATGGTCCCATTACATAATTGAACATAGTCACTGTCAAAGAAGCCATAGGTTTCAAAAGGTTGAGGTTCAAAAAGGTATTGTTAAAGGCAGTAAATAAAAGAGGTGCAGTTTCTCCTGCTATTCTTGCCACGCCTAATATAACACCAGTAAGTATGCCAACCTTTGCCGCTCTAAAGACCACATCTTTTATTACCTGCCATTTGTAAGCACCAAGAGCATAGGCTGCCTCTCTCATTTGCTGGGGTACCAGCTTTAGCATTTCGTCGGTGGTTACCGCAATAACTGGCACCATCAAGAGGGCAAGCGCAACCGCGCCAGAAAACCCGTTAAAATGCCCTAAGGGTTTTACCAGCAGTGCGTAAACTACAGCTCCCATTATTATGGATGGAGTGCTTACCATTATGTCTGTGATCTGTCTGAGAACCTTAAAAAAGGTACTTTCCTTGCCGTATTCGGAAAAATACACGCCAGCCATTATACCTATGGGAACACCTATAAGTGTCGCCAAAGAGGTGATTATAAAGTGTCCTACAAAAGCTGGTCTTAGCCCTCCCCCTTCCATACCCGGCGGAGTAGGGTCAAGATATACAAGTTCAGGCTTTAAGTACTTAAAACCATTTATGAAGAGGTTTCCCAGTATCCAAAGGAGCCAAAATATGCCGTAAAGAGCCATAAGTGAGGAAAGAAAGAGCATAAAGAAATTCAAAAACTTCCTGTAGGTTTTCATACCTTCCACCTCTTTTCAAGCCGTAGAACCATAAATTTGGCAATTGATAGCATAATGAAAGATACTAAGAAGAGTATCATAGAAAGGTAATAGAGGGAGGAAAGGTATATGTCTGTATCTGCTTCTGTGAATTGGTTGGCAAGGGTAACTGTTATGGTGGTAAAAGAGTCAAAGAGGGATTTGGGTATTTGTGGGTTGTTGCCTGCCAAAAAGGTGACTGCCATAGTTTCTCCTAAGGCTCTTCCGGTAGAAAGGATAAGACCACCTGCTATGCCAGAGGCTGTGTAGGGTATGACCACTTGCCTTATTACCTCCCACTGGGTTGCACCAAGCCCATAAGCAGACTCCTTCATTATAGAAGGCACCATGTTAAAGCTGTCTCTTACTACAGAAGCCATAAAGGGTATTATCATGATGGAGAGAACCAAGCTTGTAGTAAGCACATCCACTCCTGTGGTAGCTCCAGAAAAGAGAACTCCTATTAGAGGCAGGTTTCCGAATGTTTCCTGTAGCCAAGGTTCTACCTTGTTAGCCATGATGGGAGTAAGCACAAAAAAACCCCACATGCCGTATATGATGCTGGGAATGGCGGCAAGAAGCTCTACAGCTCCCGAAACGATGGGTTTTAGCCATCTTGGTGCCAGTTCGGTTATAAATATGGCTATGCCTATGGAAACAGGCGCTGCTATGCTGATAGCAAGAAGGGTGCTTATTATGGTGCCTACCACCATCGTAAGAGCGCCAAAATCCTCACTTACTGGGTCCCAGTTGGCGTTTGTTATAAAGTGGATAATGCCAAACTTTTCTATAGCGAGCCTTGATTCGTAATAGAGTATAAGAGCTATAAGAAGAGGGAAGAAAAGCCCCACAAAGAGGGCCCAGAACCCTAAAAATACCTTTACAACTCTTTCCGCAAAAGCTCCACCGTTTTTTACTTTGCTGAGCCTTTCTTGAGCAGAACCCACCGCCTCCATATTATACCATCCTTACGGAGCTACACCGTTCTCCTTCCAATACTCAAATATGAGCTTCTTGACGTTGGCGGGCATGGGTATATAGTTTAGATCCTCCGCATACTTGTCACCCTTCTCATAAGCCCATTTGAAGAAGGTGGTAGCCTTCTTTGACCTTTCAGGCTGGTCTTTGGCAAGGAGTATGAAGGTGGCACCTGCTATAGGGTATGCGTTCTTTCCTGGCTGGTCTGTTAGGACTTCGTAGAAGTCTTTGGATTTGTCCCACTTTGCGTTTGCTGCAGCTGACTGTATATTTTGTATAGAAGGCTCTACGAATACGCCTTCTTTATTCTTTATCTTTGCCATAGGTAGGTTGTTCTGTTTTGCGTAGATGTATTCTACATAGCCTATACCACCTTGAGACCTCTTTACATAGTTCGTTACGCCTTCATTACCCTTTCCACCCACACC
>JBEULM010000051.1 GCA_041287335.1 Hydrogenobacter sp. | reverse complement strand
ATGTAGATAAAAGAAACAGAAAAACGCAAGAGAAGTTTGAGTGTAGGTTATGTGGTAGGAAGCTGAATGCGGATGTGAATGCGTCCAGAAACCTGTCTGACCGTGTCAGATGGGGGATGCATTTACGCCGTATTCCGCAAGTCCTTGTCAGGCAGGTGGATAGGTTTTTGAAAAACCTGTCTGGTGAGCGGTATAAGTGCCTCAGGAGTAAGGCACTGGGCTTACTGTCTGAAAATCCTTATTTTAGAGGGTTTTCAGACATAGTCCTAAACCCGATGCATAGATAGATGTCTATAAATGGGATATCTGTCTATGCAAAGGGATACTCTCTACTCTTTACCTTTGACTTTTTTGTTGCTACCTGTTAAAATTGTAAACGATGATACTCAAAGAGGTAATGCTCTTCCTCCACATAGTTTTTGCTACTTTGTGGGTAGGCGGGATGCTCTTTCTGGTATTTGTGCTTGCACCTTTTGTAAGGAAGTTGCCGATGAAGGATCAAGCTTTTCAAGAGGTGGGTAGACGCTTCAGCTTTTTTGGGACACTCCTTGCACTATTGGGACTTTTCTTAACGGGTCTATTTAACATACATTACATACTCGGTTTTGCCAACCTTTTTAGTTTTTCAAATCCTTACACACTAACTCTTTGGCACAAGATAGGTCTATTTATTTTAGTTGTAATAATTTCTCTGATACATGACCTGTACTTTGGTAAAAAGGCTGTTGAAAGTAGTTTTTATAGGATAGTGGCTCGCTTTTTAGGATTTGTCAATTTACTTTTGAGCCTCGTTATAGTTTACTTGGCTGTCATACTCAGGTTCGGTGGATGATCTTATTCAGATCTTCGTAAAAGTCCGGATACGATACGGATACACATTCGGGGTTATCTATAGTTGTTTCTCCTTCAGCCACAAGACCTGCAACGGAGAAAGTCATAGCTATGCGGTGATCTCCAAAAGTTCTTATGAGAGATCCTCTGAGCCTTTCAACACCCTCTATGTAAAAACCATCTTCATACTCTTCAATGTTTGCCCCCATATTTTTTAGGTTTTCTACAGTTGCCCTTATCCTATCGCTCTCTTTGACTCTCAGCTCCTCTGCACCTTTAACGGTTGACGTACCTTCCGCTAATGACATAACTAAAGCCAGAAGAGGTAGTTCATCTATGAGGGATGGTATATCTTCCTTCACTACATCTATACCTTTGAGCTTTTCTGTCCCTTCTATAACTATATCGGCTACAGGTTCTCCGGAGATCTCTCTCAAGTTGGTGTACTCTATGCGAGCACCCATCTGTCTGAGCTTTCTAAAAAAACCATCTCTGGTTGGGTTCACGAGAACCTCTTTCAGAACTAAGTGAGAACTTTTGGTAAGGACAGCTAAGGCTGTGAAGAAGGCTGCTGATGAAGGATCGGCAGGGCATGAAACTTCACAACCGTATAGTTTTTGTTCGCCCTTCAATTTTATTATGTGACCTTCTTTAGTTTCCATTTGCGTGATTTCCGCTCCAAAGAGTCTCAGCATTCTCTCCGTGTGATCTCTTGAAAGGTAAGGTTCGGTTATCTCGGTTATGCCATCAGCCCTTAGACCTGCCAAAAGCAGTGACGATTTGACTTGTGCAGAAGCCTTCTTGTTAAAGAAGGATATACCTTTTAGCTTTCCTCCTCTTACTCCTATGGGGAGTTTGTTCCCTCTTTCTCTACCGTCAATTGAGGCTCCCATCTGCCTGAGGGGTTCTACTACTCTGAGCATGGGTCTGTTTCTCAGGCTTTCATCTCCTGTCACAACGCTGAAAAACTCCTGAGTGGCAAGTACACCTAAGAGGAGTCTGGCGGTTGTTCCCGAATTTCTGGCATCTAACACGTTGTATGGCTCAATAAAGTTATAATTCCTCCCGCTGACTCTAATCTCGTCACCTCTTCTTTCTATCTGTGTTCCTACCTGAGCAAAGGCGTTTAAGGTTGCCATCGTATCGTCAGAGACAAGCCAGTTTCTTATGACACTCCTTCCTTGTGCAAGCGCTGAGAGGATTATCGCCCTGTGGGATATGGACTTGTCAGAAGGTACCCTCAACTGTCCTTTCACAACCTTTACTTTTCTCAAAGTGAGCATTGCATTAAGATTATACATTATGCTAACTGCATTGGAACTTGCCCGTATATGCGAAGGTAAACTCTACGGAAAGGATAGCACTTTTTCAGGTTTCTGTAGTGATAGTAGGGAGGTAAAAGAGGGAAATATTTTTGTCGCTTTGAGGGGAAGCAGGCATGATGGTCACGATTTTGTCCACGAGGTATTTCTAAAAGGAGCTGTAGGTGCTATAGTAGAAAAAAAATTGCCTGTTCCCGATGGTAAATTTCTTCTGGTAGTGGAAGACACACTTAGCGCTCTTAGAAGAATAGCTACTTATAGGAGGGAACGCTTCAAAGGTAAGGTTATAGGAGTAGCGGGATCTGCAGGTAAGACAACTACAAAGGAGATGATATCCTTCCTGCTTTCTAAAAAGGGCAAAGTGTGCAAAACACCGAAGAATTATAACTCGCAGATAGGTGTACCTCTCTCCATAGCTAACTTTGATGACGATTGTGACTTTTGGGTTGTGGAAATGGGTGCAAGCCAAAAGGGTGATGTAAAAAAGCTTGTAGATATAGTCAAGCCCCACGTGAGAGTCATAACAGCTATAGGCGAAGAACACCTTGAGACTTTCGGATGCTTAGATGATGTGATACTCGGCAATGGTGAGATCTTTGAAGATATGAGGGATGAGGACTGGGCTATTTTGCCCTATTATGTATCTCACTGTTACGATCTGAAAAAAGCGATAACTTTTGGTGATGAAGGACAAATAAAGGCTCAAGATGTAAAGCTAACAAGCAAAGGAATTAACTTTAAAGTAAATGGTATGAACTTGAGTCTTCCGGTTCCAAGTTTGGCGCTAATGGAAAATGTACTCTGTACGCTTTGCGTTTTAAAAGCTTTGGGATACGATTGGGATGAATTCGCTTCATATCTCACAATCTTTGAGCCTTCTCCTCAAAGATTTAATCTCATAAAAAAGGAAAATTTACTCATCATAGATGATACTTACAACGCTAACCCTCCCTCTGTTAGAAAAGCCCTTGAATCCCTTTCTCTTTTTGAAGGCTACAAGATCGCCCTTTTAGGTGATATGCTTGAGCTTGGTACTCTGTCCGAGATGTACCACAGAGAGGTAGGAAGGCTTTGCGCACATTTAAACATAGACATGTGCATTTTCTACGGCAGGAATATGCGCTTCGCTTACGAGGAATGCCTCCGTTATAACGTATCTTGCTACCATACCCTCTCAAGAGAGAAGCTCATGAGCTACATACGGGACATTATAAAAGAAGGAAGCGTTATACTTATAAAAGGTTCCAGAGGCATGGAAATGGAATATTTTGTGAGGGAGTTGGAATATGAAAGTGAGTGTGTATTTGGAAAAGGTGGGAAAAAGGGGAAAGGTAACCTTTAAAACATACACCAACAAGCTTAAACTGGAAGGGGAAAAGCTGTACCTGTCACTTACTCCCATTTTGGAACGTTATGCGATTCTCGGGAGCAGTGCAAAAGTTGGTTGGGATGACACTGTCATCCCTTGCAGGATAATCGGAAAGAGCGAAAAGGAAATCATACTCGCTATACCTGAGGACATTTTGAAAGCGGAAAAGCTAAGACTCTTCATTACAAAAAGGTCCCCTGTAGTCTTTTTAAAGATAGGTAACCTACTAAGACCTTTTGAGATAGTAGACATATCAGGATATGGCTTTACAGTACGTGCGGTAAGTTACGACTTGATTGATGAGCTTATAGATACAGCGGTAAGATTCCGTATAATACTCGGTGAGGAAATGCAGCAGATAGAAGGTGAATCTTGGCTTATAGATGTCCTTGAAGAAAGTGAAGGAAAGCTCAAAATGAGTTTTGGTATAGCTTTGGACGAAGAGGAAAAGGATAAGTTAAAGGAATATCTACGTAAAGCCCTTAAAACACTACTGATGAGTTGACAATTTAAGAAAATTAGAATATTATTATATTCCGTTTGTGAGGTGAATATGAGAACATTCCTGTTAGCTGTAACTTTTGCAGGTGTGGTTCATGCGGGAGAGCTTGATTTGCAAGAGGCTATACATCTCGCTTTGGAGAACAACCTTGAAATAAAGGCTCTCAAAAATGAGGTAAAAGCGAGTGAGCTTGAACTAAAGGCATCGAAGGGAAGCTACTTTCCTAAAATAAAGGTCGACGAGATATTTACCAGAACCGATATACCTGTATATGCTTTTATGACGAAACTTAATCAAGAGCGTATAAAACTTGAGGACTTTAATCCTACAAAACTCAATAATCCATCTCCTTTGAGCAACTTTGAGACAAAGCTGAGTATAGAAATACCTCTATGGCTTGGAGGAAAGCTCCAAGCTATGGAAAAGGTAGCATCTCATAATCTTTCCGCCGTGAAAGAAGATTACGAGAGGAAAAAGGACGAGATAATCTTCAAAGTTTATAACGCATACATGGATGCAGTTCTTGCTAAAAATGCAATAAAGGTCAGTGAGCAGGCTGTAATGGATGCAAAAGAGCATGTGAAACTCGCTGAAAGCATGCAAAAGGTGGGGACCGCTTTACTTTCGGATGTACTCAGGGCAAGGGTGTATTTGTCAAAAGCTGAAGAATCCCTCACATCCTCAAAAAACAACTATGGGGTTTCTAAGAAGGCTATTGAGTTAATAACCAACACAGAGCTCGGTGATTTTGACGTATCCGATATAGAGAGCTGTCCAGCGGTAGATGTGGAAGAAATAAAACGGATAGCTTTAGAAAAAAGACAAGACATTAAAGCTCTTCAGGAGAGAATAAAGGCGATGGAAAGTATGTACAGGGCTATCATTTCGGATAACCTACCTCAGATTTACGCTTTCGGTTCTTACTCTTTATATAGTAAGAGCGCACCTCTTGGAGCTGACGGAAGCGGTTATATGGTAGGTGCTGGCATCTCCTGGAGCTTTGATACGGGTCTTTCTACGCTCAAAAAAGCGCAGTCTTATCTTGAGATAAAGAGATCCTTAGAGGAGAAGCTAAAGCTCCTAAAGGCATCTGTACTCTTTGAGATAGATAAGGCTTATGCCAATTATCAAAACGCTCTTTATTCACTCAAGTCTGCGGAAGACAGGATAAAGGAAAGCCAGGAGGTACTTAGAGTTATGGAACTCAGATACAAAGCAGGGCTTGTCAGAATGGTGGACCTTCTGGATGCACAAACCGAACTTGACAAAGCAAGGCTTGAGAAGGTGCAAGCTTTAAACAACTGTCAGAAGGCTTATTCGGATCTGCTTTACTCAGGAGGTCTAATAAGGGAGGTAGTAAAATGATGAAATATCTCAAATATCTGGGATTTTTCACTGTAATCTCCCTTGTAATTCTGTGGCTTGCGGGAGTTTTCAGTCATAGAGAAAGGAGTGAGGAAGTCAAAAGAGAGGTCAGGATAGTGAACGGATTAAAGATAGGTAAAGTTAAAAAGGCTGAGGAAGTTCAGATAGGATATGTAGGCAATATAGTTGCAGATAGTGTAGCGGAAATATCAACAAGGATCGCAGGTAAGGTTACAAGTGTCAAAGTTAAAGAGGGACAAATGGTAAGGAAAGGACAGGTACTTCTCACCATAGACGCTGGGGATATACTCGCTCAAACAAAAGCTGTAAATGAACAGATAAAACAGGCTGAGGAAGCATATAAATCGGCTCTTTCTAACTACGAAGCTGTGAAAAAAACCTACGAAAGGTACAGTTCACTGCTTAAAGAGAATGCGGTAACACAGCAAGAATTTGATCAGATAAAAGCCCAATATGAAACCGCGAAGGCTCAAGTGGAACAAGCAAGGGCTGGCATTCGTGCTTTTCAGTTTCAAAAGCAAGCTGTTATGTCAAATCTCGGTTATACTACGCTTAAAGCACCTTTTGATGGATATGTAGCTTACAAAAAAGTGGATGTTGGGGATCTTGCAAGCCCTGGAGCCCCTCTCTTAGTTATAGAAAAACCACCTTATAAGCTGGAAGTGAGTCTTCCAGAAGAGTATGTGGGCAAAATAAAAGTTGGGGACATTTACCCAGTTTACGTGGAGGCTATTGATAAGATTGTTCAAGGTAAAGTTTCAGAAGTTTCTCCATCGCTTGATCCCACGACGAGAACTTTTAGGATAAAGTTACAGCTAAGTGAAGGAGATCTCAAGAGTGGTATGTATGCAAAGCTACTTCTTCCAGAAAAATTGAATGTATTGCTTGTGCCTGAGAGTGCCATATTCAGGAGGTTTGATTTTACTGGGGTTTGGGTAGTAAAACCGGACAATACATTGGAACTTCGTTTTGTGAAGCTCGGAGAAAGGAGAGGAAATATGGTTGAAGTTCTGTCCGGACTTAGCGCGGATGAACGAATAGTAACAGAAGGTATAGAGAGAGCTTGTGACGGATGTAAGATAGGAGGATAAGATGTACGGGCTTGCGGGAAGACTCGCTAACTACTTTATAGATTCCAAGCTTACCCCCCTGCTCGTACTTGTATCTTTGGCTCTGGGTATTTTTGCAGTGATAACAACTCCGAAAGAGGAAGAGCCTCAGATAGTGGTACCAATGATAGATATATTCATAAGCTATCCAGGTGCTACACCAGAGGAAGTAGAAAGGAGGGTTGTCACACCGCTTGAGAAAAAACTTTGGGAGTTGAAAGACATCGAGTACATATACTCGGCATCTTCTGAAGGTAAAGCGGTAGTTACCGCAAGGTTTTATGTAGGAACAGATCCGGTAAAAGCCCTCGTGGATCTGAATACAAAAATGATGTCAGCTATGGATCTTGCACCGCCAGGTGTTGTTCTTCCTCCATTGATAAAGTCTAAGTCCATTGATGATGTTCCCATATTGACCCTTACCCTTTGGGGAAAGTCTTATGACTGGTACAGCCTGAGGAGAATAGCCTCAACCGTTGAAAATGAAATAAAAAAGATCAATGATGTTGCTGACGTTTTTGTTGTAGGAGGAAGACCGAGAGAGATAAGGATAATACTTGATCCAACAAAGATACAAGCCTATAACATATCACCTCTTTACTTGGCTCAGGTAATAAAAAGTGCAAACGCACAAGAAGTTAGCGGGAATATAACACAAGCTAACAAAGTTTATCAGATAAGGACTGGCGAATTTCTAAAATCAAAGGAGGATGTGGAGAACATACTTGTAACAGTGGTAAACGGTAAGCCGGTTTATCTCAAAGATGTAGCACAAGTAATAGATGGTCCTTCAGAGATAAAAGATTACGTACTTATGGGTTTTGGTCCTAAGGCAGATGAAAAAGGCATAAAAAATGTTAAGGAGGGAGATCTTTATCCAGCTGTAACCATAGCTGTTTCAAAGAGGAAAGGCACAAATGCGGTAAATGTTGCAGAAGAAGTGCTACGCCTTGTTGATCACTTAAAAGGTAACATAATACCAAAAGATGTGAATATTACAGTAACGAGGAATTACGGAGAAACCGCCAAAGAAAAAGCTGACGAACTTCTTGAGCACCTCTTTATAGCCACCTTTTCTGTAATACTGCTCATCGCTGTGGCTTTAGGGGTAAGAGAAGCGGTGGTTGTTGGCATAGCAGTTCCTATAACCTTGGCTATAGCCCTCTTCTTGAGCGAGATGTACGGATTTACGTTAAACAGGGTCACCCTTTTTGCTCTCATCTTCGCAATAGGCATTCTCGTAGATGACGCTATAGTTGTTGTGGAAAACATACATAGGTGGTTTGAGCTCAAACTTGCAAAAACTCCTCGAGAAGCGATAGTGAGAGCTACCGACGAGGTGGGGAATCCAACTATATTAGCAACGTTTACAGTTATCTCCGCCCTTATGCCCATGGCTTTCGTTACAGGGCTTATGGGACCCTATATGAGACCAATACCCATAAACGCCTCTGTTGCCATGTTCTTCTCACTCTTGGTAGCTTTCATAATAACACCATGGGCATCTTACAAATTCCTAAGACACGATCGAGAGGCTAACATGCATGAAATAGATATAAAAAATACAGCCTTCTGGAGGGTATATTCGAGGATCATGGTGCCTTTGATCATCAGTAAACCTAAAAGGTATGCCTTTTATACCTTTACGTTGCTTCTACTTATTTTGTCCCTCAGTCTTTTCGTCACAAAAGCAGTTATAGTGAAGATGCTACCGTATGATAACAAAAGTGAGCTTCAAATAGTTCTTGATATGCCCGAGGGTACACCTTTGGAAAAAACCTTGGAAGTCGCCAAGGCGATAGGTGATTATGTATCAAAACAAAGCATAGTTACAGATTACCAAATATATGTAGGTACAGCATCTCCCTTTAACTTCAACGGTCTTGTGAGGCACTACTATTTGAGGCACGGAACGAATTTAGCGGATATTCAGGTAAATCTCATAAATAAACACGAAAGATTGGAACAATCCCACGATTTCGCCAAAAGGATAAGACCTACTGTACATGAAATAGCCCGTCAATACGGTGCCAAGTACGTGGCAGTAGTGGAGGTTCCACCAGGTCCTCCCGTACTGTCTCCCATAGTAGCCGAAGTTTATGGACCTGATCTGAAAGAGCAAGAAAAGTTCGCAAAGGAGGTTTTAAAAGTTTTCAAGGAGACACCTTCTATAACGGATGCGGGTATATACTTAGAAGAACCTGCACCTATGATAAAGCTCATTGCAAAGGAAGACAAATTGAAAATGGCTGGTCTTAGCAAAGAGGAGCTTGTAAATACACTGAGAGCTTTGATAGGTGGATACCAAGTGGGAGTGTTGCAAAACACCGACGCCGAACACGTACCTATAGTGATAAGGTTTGACGAAAAGTATAGGACTATGGACCTTTTGAAAAACCTGAAAATACCCACAAGAGATGGCAAGCTCATTCCTCTTTCGGAGCTCGTTTCTATTTCGGAAGATACTCTACCTACCACTATATATCACAAGAACCTCAGAAGGGTAGTTTACGTAATAGGTGACGTTTCTGGAAGGGAGGAAGCCCCCTTTTACGGTATACTTGATGTGAGAAACAGAGTCCTAAATATTCCCAACCCTTACGGAGGTATAAAAGAGCTTTGGATGTCTTTACCTCTCGTGGAAGACAGTATTTACATCAAGTGGGATGGTGAGATGCAAATTACCTTAGAGGTTTTTAGGGATCTAGGGCTTGCCTTTGGAGTAGCCCTTTTTGTTATGTACGTTCTCATATTGGGTTGGTTTAAGGACTTTAAAGTGCCTGGCGTTATAATGGCACCTATACCTCTTACCTTGGTAGGTATAGTACCGGGGCATTTGTTACTTGGTGCCTTCTTCACAGCAACTTCCATGATAGGATTTATCGCTCTTGCCGGTATAATAGTAAGGAATTCCATACTTTTGGTAGACTTTGCTGAAGAGAGAATAAGGGACGGTGTACCACCTCATCTGGCTGTTGTTGAGGCAGGAGTCATAAGAACACGCCCAATATTATTGACAGCGGTTGCGGTTATTGTAGGTGCTTTTGTGATACTCTTTGATCCTATATTTAACGGACTTGCCATATCCTTGATATTCGGAACCATAGGTTCAACTACCCTAACTCTCGTTCTCATACCTATTATGTATTACGCCTCAAAGGTAAAAAGGCTCGCAGTTATACCATCCCCAGAAGAAGTGCAGAAGGACATACTCAGATAGCAATTTGTTATAATAAACATGTGAAGGTAAGAGTAGGCATAGTAGGTTGCGGTGTTGTAGGAACAGGGACCGTAAAGCTCCTTTTAGAAAACGCTCAAATTATAAAGAAGAAAACAGGCGTTGAACTTTCGCTTACAAAAGTGGCTGATAAAGATTGGGAAAGAAAACGGGAAATAGATGTTCCTTTTGAATTAAGAACACTGGACTACAGGGAGGTCATCAAAGAGAGTGACATAGTTGTTGAATTAGTTGGAGGAAAGACCTTTGCAAAAAGCCTTATACTTGAAGCTTTAGAAAATGGAAAGCACATAGTCACTGCAAATAAACGCTTACTTGCTGAGGATGGTTTTGAAATATTCAAAAAAGCTAAGGAAAAAGGACTGTATGTAGGTTTTGAAGCATCGGTAGGTGGAGGTATACCTATAATTAAAGCTCTGAAAGAGGGTCTCGTTGCTAACAGGATAAACACTATATACGGTATCCTTAACGGCACAACAAATTATATACTTACGAGGATGCTTGAGGATGATATGGACTTTCTTCATGCACTGGAACTTGCCCAAAAACAAGGTTATGCTGAATCAGATCCCTCCCTTGACATAGATGGATGGGATTCAGCTCATAAGATATGCATACTTTCTATGATAGCATTTGGAAAGTATGTTCCCTTTGAAGAGGTTTATGTGGAAGGTATAAGGGATATTGACATACTTGATGTGGAACTGGGAAAGGAGCTTGGATATACTCTGAAACTTTTAGCCATATCCAAGAGGACAGATGGGGAAATAGAGGTAAGAGTTCATCCCACTTTTATAAGGTCAGAAGATGCATTGGCTAAGGTTTCTGACGTTTACAACGCAATTATGGTAGAAGGTGACTTTGTAGGGAAAACCATGTTCTACGGAAAGGGTGCGGGATCTCATCCTACAGCTTCAGCGGTAGTTTCGGATATTGTGGATATAGCCAAAAAGATGCTTTTCTGTAGCAAAGATCGCGAAGAATTCCAGTGGGAAACACAGCCAGTAGGTATAAACAGGAACTTTTACAGCAGGTACTACATGAGATTTGACGTACCTGACAAACCGGGAGTTTTGGCAAGTGTATCAAGGGTTTTAGCTGATTACAACATAAGCGTGGCAAGTGTTCTTCAAAAAGAAAAAGTCTGCAAGATGGCGGGTAGGGAAGGTGAAGCAATAGTTCCGCTTGTAATACTTACTCATAAAGCTTATGAGAAGAGCATGCAAAAAGCTATTGAGGATATAAAGAAACTTCCCGTCATAGTAGGAGAGCCTGTGATCATTCGCGTTGAAGAGGAAGCCTATTAAGCCTTCGGGACCTTGTAAAATAAGCTTATGCTTCTTGCACCTATGAGAAATATCACACCGAAAGACCAGAAGAATACATCTACACCTGACATCTTCCCTTCAAAAAGGTGAAGCATGAATTCCCTTATTACGAAAGCTATAAGTACTTCCAAAAGTATGTCCACCCTTACCCTCTCGTGTTCAAAAAAGTCTATGAACGCCCTTATAAGCTCAAGCACTACAATGAGCGAAAGTACATTTGTAACAAGTTCTTTATAGCCAAGCCTTACCGTAGATTCAGAAGCCGTGAGACCTATCTCGGAAACCGTCCTGTATATACCTACAAATAAACCTACTATCAGTATTACAATGGTTATGTTAAAAGCCAACCTCACAAAAGTTTTGTATATCTTTGATACTAACTCTTGCATTTATATCTTTTTGATTTCAAGTGGCAGTTCCCTCGGAGGTAGTCCAGTGTATTCCACATCCCTCTCCTCATCAAGCCTCTTTGAAAAGGGTTTTTCGGTAGTTAGCTCTTCGTAAACGTGCGCCACAAGACCAGGCACCCTTCCTATGATAAAAAATCCCTTACCGAGCCTCCAATCAAATCCCATTTCAGATGCCACTGCAGCAATAGCTCCATCTACGTTCAAGACGAGCTTTTTACCTTTTTGCCTACCTATCTCTTCAGCTACAGCTTCAGCAAACTCGCAATGCATCCCATAAAACTCCAAAGCCTTAGCTATATCCATGAGCCTCTTTGTTCTCGGATCAAAATCCTTATAGTATCTGTGTCCATAGCCCGGTATAGGTTTTTTACTTTCCAAGTACTCTCTCACTATATCCTCAACACTCCTCTTACTTGATACGCCATCCTGCAGAAACTTCATGGCATCCTCAAGGGCACCCCCGTGAGCCGAACCGAAAGCTAATATGCCCGCTGCCACACCCACGTTAAGAGAATTACCTCCGGATGCGACAGCTCTAGCTGCTATGGCAGAAGGTGGAGCTATGCCGTGGTCTATGACGGAAACCAGCATAGCTTCCATCATCTTGCTCTCCCTCTCGTTTGGAAGTTCACCTTTGAGTATCAAATAAACAGCTTGTGCAAAGGAAAGGTTTCCTACAAGATCGAGAAGTCTGTAACCTCTTATGTAAGTCTCGTGTCCTACATGCTGGGTTATACTTGTCCTCCACATTTTTTCCATCAAGCGCCTCCTTTTATAATCTCTTCGTTTATCTCTATTTTAGCATTTCTCATAAGATGATCTATGAGGTAGTTTACCATAGCGTCCGACTTCATGTTTAAAATATCCTGTGCCAATTTTTTAACCTCTCCCTCATCCACAGCTTTTTTCTTTCTTTCCGTTATTAGAAAAACACCGTAACCTTGAGTTAATTGATAAGGACCAAACACCTTTTCCTTTGATAGTAGCAAGCCCGCAACTTGTTCTTCTTTTACCTTTGCCACACTCATTATCTGGTTGGCAGGTGTATCACTGAAGGTTAAGTATTTTAAATCCACATCCCTGCCCTCGGAAAGTGCCTTGTAAACCTCCTGTGCTTTATCTCTCAGAAGGGAAATCTTCTTCTGTTCTATTAAAGCTGATTTTATCTGATCCTTCACCTCATCAAAGCTTCTCACACCGGCAGGTTCAACTTTGTAAAGATAAACTAAAAAGTACTGATCACCCTCCTTTGTTACGGAAATGCGCTCTTTATCGCTCAATCTTGAAACTTCCGAGCTTACACCTTTGGGTATTTTATTTTCGTCGTCGGGAAGTATATATTCAGTGTAACCTGCTGGCTGTTTGCCCTCTTTTAGCAATCTGTATATGCCTTCCACCCTTCCTTTATCCTTCTCAATCCATACTCTTATAAGCTTTCTTTCAGCTCTCTTGAAAAGCTCCTTGTTCTTTTGGTAAAAGTTCAGCATCTCCTCCTGAGTAGGTGTGTATGATATTTTTACATCTGATGGTGTTATCAAATAAAGCCTCCCAGAAAGTAAGGTGGATTGTACCGCTATGTTGACTTCCTTTTCCTTGTCTGAGAGATAAACTCCGTTGGACACAAGCGCCAAAAGTTTCTGTATAGTTAACATTTTTCTTATGTAATCTTCATATTCTTCAGGCATAAGTCCTACCCTTGCAAGCATTTCCCTATATTTGGAAGCGCTAAAATTTCCATTTTCCTGAAAAGTAGGATCGCTTTTTATAACGCTTATAACCTCTTTGTCAGATGCAGAAAAACCTAAAGATTTAGCCTTCTGGTACAAAAGCTCTTGGGTTATAAGATTTTCAATTACCTGTTTCTTTATGACCTCCTCAAGTTCCCTATTTTGGATGTTAGAGAATCTCAGAAGTTCCCTTCTATAATCCCTCAAAGTTATGCAGCTACCGTTTACCTTCGCCACACACTTTTTACCTACAGACGTTATATCTCTGACGCTTCCAGTAAAAAAAAGCCAGAGGAAAAAGGCACCTGATGCCAGTGCGATTATGAATGTAACTAAGGTTTTATGCTTTTGGATCAAGACATACATGGCAAAAATTTTAACACAGGTTATATTATTAAACCTTAAAACGCAGGAGGTACAAAAAGATGCTTACAAAGGAGATATTGGAGAGTTTAAGGGCGAAGTTACTTGAAGAGAAAGCTAAAATCCTTGAAAGGTACCGTAAAAAGGAAGATACCCAAGCCAGAATAGGAGAGGAAGTTAAAGAGCCAGGTGATCTTGAGGATCTTAGCCAAATGACTTACACGCAGGAGCTTCTTGACACTTTGTCCGCCCGTGAGGTTTTCATGCTCAGGGAGATAGATTACGCTCTTCAAAAGATGGATGCGGGTTCTTACGGTATATGCGAGTATTGTGGTGAAGAGATACCTCAGGAGAGACTTTTGGCTATACCGTGGACGAGGTATCACGCTCACTGTGCGGAGAAAGTGGAAGAGGAAGGTATAATACCTACCTATCCTGCGCCCACTTTTGAAGGTACCATACCTGAAGAGATGGAGATCCAGAGGGAAGATATAACGGAGGCATGAAAGGCTTTGAGTTTTACCTGCCGGTGGAGATCATCTTTGGCTTAGGTTCCGTAAAAAGGGTAGGGGAGATAGCAAGACGTTTCGGTTTTAAGGCGTTGATAGTTACTGGAAAGAAAAGTGCCAAAGAGAGCGGTGCGCTCGATCAGGTACTTGGTTCTTTGGAAGAGGCTGGTATAAGGGAAGTTATCTTGTTTGACGGTGTGGAGCCAAATCCTACGGATAAACAGGTAAATACCGCAAGTGATATAGCTGTTAGGGAAAAGGTGGACTTTATAATAGGTCTGGGGGGAGGAAGCTCTTTAGACGTTGCTAAGGCGGTGTCCATAGTTTCTTCTAACGAAGGCTATGCGTGGGATTACGTAAGTTACCCGGAAGGGTCAAGGCTAATACCTTTTCTGAATAGACCTGTAATATGTATCCCCACAACCGCTGGAACAGGTAGTGAAGTAAACAGATATTCTGTAATATCCAATCCTATAAGGAAGGAGAAACTTGTCATATCACATTCTCTCAATTATCCCAAAGTGGCGATAGTGGATCCTGCACTTACAAAGAGTATGGATGCGAAACTTACCGCAATCACAGGAATAGATGCCTTCATACATGCTCTTGAGTCTTTCACAAACAGAGCTTACAATCCTATTGCTGATGATCTTGCAATAAGATCTATTAAAATAATAAGAGAGTGGCTACCTATTGCGGTAGAAGATCCTCAAAATATTAAAGCAAGGGAAATGATGAGCTACTCAGCTATGCTTGCAGGTATGGCTATAGACAAAAAGAGAGTGGCTCTTATACATATTATGGAGCATCCCGTTTCGGCACATTACCCCTTTGTTGCGCACGGTGAAGGTTTAGCTATTCTCGCTCCTGTGGTAACTGATTTTAACTGTAGAGGAAATTCGGAAAAGTACGCACTTTTTGCTGAGATCATGGGTTACGAAAAGAAGGCTTCAAAGGCTGTGAATGCTCTGATGGATCTTTTAGAAAGAGTTAACTTGACCTTAAGTCTCAAATCCTTAGGTGTTAAAAGGGAAAGTCTTGAAAGGTTCACAGAAGATGTACTTATGCTATCAGGAGCTTCTCTTAAAATAAATCCTGTAGAGCCTTCACCTGAAGATATATACCACATTTACGAAAAGGCTTACGAAGGCTTTTAATATGGACAAGCTGGAGGAAGGTGATTTAATTTTAGGTACTTATCAAGTCCTTTCCTTTCTTGGAGGGGGAACTTTTGGGGATGTTTATAAAGTTAAGGTTTTGAAGGGAAGGTACAGAGGAAAGATCATGGCTCTGAAAGTGGCAAAAAACGCCGAAGTTTTACCCTATCTATGGAAGGAAGTACAGACCTTGCTTTTACTCAACCATCCTCATATAATATCACTGCAGAGTTATCTTTATAAGAAAGACAGAGGAGAACTTTATGTACTTTACGAACTCATGGATGTAGGTGATTTAAAAGATTACGTAAAAAACAAAGGTACACTGCAGGAGAATGAAGCTCTGAAAGTTTTACTGCACGTAGCGAGAGGACTTGAGTTTTTACACGGTAGGGGATACATACATGGGGATATAAAGCCGGAAAACATCTTTGGCAAAAAGGTGCTTCGTGATACAGTTTGGAAGCTTGGTGACTTCGGACTTGTGAGGATAAGAGGTAGCCAGAGCGTAATAGATGTAAAAGGTACGGTAGGGTACATTGCACCGGAAGTATTCAGGTGCGAGATACACAGAAGCAGTGACATATTTTCTCTGGGCTGTGTACTTCACTTTATGCTCACGGGAAGAGATCCCTTTGAGTGCATAGACAAAAAGCAAAAGCTCAAAAGAAACAAAGAAGGATCTTACACTCTGGACGATGCTCTATCAGAGCGTATAAAAAGATTACTCGGCATAATGCTGAGCAGTGATCACAGTAAGAGGTTCAGAACAGCAAAAGAACTTATTGAATACATGATAAGGGAGAGGTTAGCGTGAAGGTTCTTACCTACCACAACGTAAGCTATCCACCACCGAGGGCAAAACTTAAAACTCTTTACGTTAAACCGCCAAGCTTTAAAAGACAGATAAGACTGCTTGAACTTTTTGGTTACAACTTCTCAAATAGCGATGCGGTTCTCAGAAAGGAAAAGCCAAAGAAGGGCATATTGCTGACTTTTGATGACGCTTATCTGGACTTTTGGGAACATGCCTTTCCCATCTTGAAGGAATTGAATCTCCCTGCATTGGTTTTCGTACCCGCAAGCCTTGTGGGAAAGTTTAACCAGTGGGACTATATAAAATTGAATGTAAAAAAACCTATAATGGATTGGGAGCATCTGAGAGAGCTTATAAAAGCTGGCATAGAAATAGGCTCACACAGTTTAACTCATCCTTACCTCTCAAAGATACCTCGTCAAAAGGCAAAGGTGGAGATAGAGGATTCAAAAAAACTCCTTGAAGATAAACTGAGCATTGAAGTTAAAGCTTTTTGCTACCCTTACGGAGATTATAATCCAGAGGTTAGGGATATGGTGGAAGAAGCTGGTTATATAATGGCATTTACCACAAAACATGGCTCGGTGGAGGATAGCCATAACCCTTTTGAAATAAGAAGGTTGACAGTATTTGGAAGCGATTTTTCGCTTAAGTTCCTTTTGAAGGTAGCCTTATGAGAGTTCTTTGGCTGAATGGCAATCCCAATCCCAACTTTGGAGGGACTGAAATACACACTGTACAGATGATAAAAGAGCTTTTAAAGGAAAGTGTAGACATACTTTTAGTTTGCGCTAAGGATTCCTATGTGGACAAACACACCTTAGAGATTGAAAAATTTCATTTATCCTTTCCCCACAGTCTGGCTCTGGTAAGTACAATAAAACTCCTGAGTCTGGTAAAGAGATTGAAGCCGGACTTTCTTGTAGCGAACAATGGCAAAGAGTATCCTAATGCGGTAATAGCTGGCAAGTTGGGTGGTACAAGAGTGGTACTCTTTAGACATATGGAGAGAATGAAACAACGAATAGTCAGAAAGATTATCTTTCCACAGGTAGACCTTTTCTTAGCGGTAAGCGAGCATGTGAAGAAAAATCTCATAGAGGAAGGTGTAAGGGAAGATAAAATTAAGGTAATTTACAACGTAGTCGATGAGGAGAGGTTTTTTTACAGAGAGAAGTCCCCAAAGTCAGTGGAGCTTCTCTTTGTGGGGAAGCTTGAGGAAGGAAAAGGAGTTATGGATTTTTTAATGGCTTTTGATTCTCTGCTCAATACTGAAAAAGATCTCAAAGCCTGGATCGTGGGAGATGGTAAGTTAAGGGAATGTATAAAGTCTTACATAAACGAGAGGGGAATACATGAGCATGTGAGCGTAGTTGGTTATGTTCCTGATGTTGAGGAGTATTACAAAAGGTCGCATATATGTGTAATACCTTCAAAAGAGACAGAGGCTTTTCCGAGAGTTGCTATAGAGGCACTTGCCTGTGGTTGCGCCCTTGTAGTTTCGGACGTAGGTGGTATTAAAGAGGCTGTAGAAGAAGGAAGGAATGGCTACGTATTTAAAGCGGGAAATCTGACTGACCTCGCCAAAAAACTCAAAAAAGCTGTAAACCATTGGAGAGAAATGTCTCAAAACTCCCTCAAGGTTTACAAGAAAAAGTTTTCAAGGGATTCAGTGATAAATAATTTTATGGAAAGTTTAGAGAACCTCAGACGTTGAACCTAAAGTACACTATGTCACCATCCTTTATCTCGTAATCTTTACCCTCAAGTCTCACAAGTCCAAGTTCTTTGGCTTTGCTAATAGAGCCTATTTTGGTATAGTCTTCATAGTTTATAACTTCGGCAGCTATAAAGCCCTTTTCAAAATCTGAGTGTATCTTTCCTGCAGCTTGAGGGGCTTTAGTACCTTTAATTACTGTCCAAGCTCTTGTTTCTTTCTCTCCAGCTGTAAAAAAGGTTATTAGGTTCAAAAGCGCGTAACCCTCTCTTACGAACTTGTTAAGACCAGGTTCCTCAAGTCCGTAAGCTGATAGTAATTCCTTCCTCTCTTCTTGTGGAATACTTACAAGCTCAGCCTCAAGTTTTGCACAGATAACAACAACAGGCGCACCCTCTTGCTTTGCATACTTTATCACATTATCTACATAGCTGTTTCCCAAAAGTCCCTCCTCATCTACATTCGCCACGTACAGGACAGGTTTTATGGTAAGTAAAAATAGCGTTTTTCTTGCATATTCACTTATCTCAACGGGAAGTTCCTTATGTTTTCTTACTGGCTCTATGTTTTCCAAAATGTTGCGCAGATAAAGGAGTTTTTCAAGCTCCTCTTTTGCTTTTTTGTCTCCAAGTCTTGCCATCTTTTCTATCTTCTCTATCCTTTTGCTCACCGTTTCAAGGTCTTTTGCTATTAATTCCAGATCTATTATCTGAGCGTCTCTTACTGGATCAACTGTACCTTCCACATGAACTACGTCAGGATCCTCAAAACATCTCAAAACCATAGCGATGGCATCCACCTCCCTTATGTGGGCTAAAAATTGATTTCCAAGCCCTTCACCTTTGCTGGCGTTACGGACAAGACCAGCTATGTCAACAAACTCAATGAATGTAGGTGTGACCTTTCTTGATTTCTCAAGCTCAGCTATCCTATAGAGCCTTTTATCGGGAACCTCCACAACACCCATATTGGGTTCTATAGTACAGAAAGGATAATTCCCGGCTTGAGCCTTGGCTGATTCAGTGATAGCGTTAAACAGGGTGGATTTGCCTACATTGGGAAGCCCCACTATTCCTATACTCAGCATAAATGAATAAATATAAGCATCTTGCTGTTTTCAATCAACCTTTTATGAGTTCTCCCATCTTGAAGATGGGTAGGTATAGCGCTACGAGTATGAGACCCACAATACCGCCTATGAATACCATAAGTGCGGGTTCTATAAGTTTTATCATTCCCTCAACGGCTCTATCAAATTCGTCCTCGTAAAACCTCGCTATGGTATCAAGCATCTCGTCAAGTCTTCCCGTGTCTTCACCGACCCTCACCATAGCTATAACGAGCTTTGGGAATATACCTGTCTCTTCTAAAGAAGAATGCATAGGTTTACCTTCTATGACTCTCTTCTTTGCTCTGTCTACTGATTCCTTTATCACAAGGTTCCCAGTGACTTGACCTGCTATGTCAAAAGCTCTTTCAAGGGAAACCCCGCTCGCAAAGAGTGTTGCCATAGTTCTTGCAAACTTTGCCATGGCACTCTTTAAGACAAGCTCTCCCATCTTTGGAGCTTTAAGTGAAAAAGCATGAACGGATCTCCTGAAGGCATAATTTTTCTGATAAAGCAATCTAAAAGTTGCGGAAAATAGTAATATTACGCCTATTATAAGCATGAGGTTATTTCTTAAAGCGTTTGATGCATTAACGAGCATTTGTGTAGGAAGTGGAAGCTCACCTCCAAGACTTTGATACATCTGGGCAAAGGTAGGTACAAGGTAGTATAGTATGCCAGTAACTATGATGGTGGCTATTACTACTACAAAAATAGGATAAAAAGAGGCACTCTTTATCTTACTCTTTATCATAGCCATCTTTTCGTAATAATCTGCTGCTCTTATAAGGGCAACGTCAAGATTTCCCGTTTCCTCACCAACCTTAGCAAGATTCACCACAAGCTCGGGAAACACTTTGGGAAACCTGTTCATAGCCGCAGAGAGGGACATACCTTCACTTACCATCTTGGCTACTTCTTTTGAGGCTTCAGAGAGGGATCTGTTGGGAAGCTGTTCGGAAAGTATGTTTATAGCATCTATTATGTTTACCCCTGCATTTATCATAGTACCGAGCTGTCTGCAGAATATGGATATATCTCTATCCTTTACGCCTTTAAGAAAAGGCAGGCTTATTTTTATCTCCCTCTTCTTCTTAACTTCAAGCTCCTCTACCTCAACTATGGTAAAACCTTTTTGCTGAAGCTCCGATACGAGAAGCTCATGGCTCGGATAAGTAACTTCTTGCTCCACAAAGGTGCCATCTTCTCCAAAGGCTCTGTATCTAAACTTAGGCATATTTAAAAGCTCCTACCTATCATCCTTTCAAGTTCTTTTACATCTGGAGAGTACTTGAAAGCGTCGTCAAGGGTTATGAGACCTGCCCTATAGTGACCTGCCAGAGATTGATTCATAGTTTGCATACCCGTTTCGGCTTGACCGCTTTGCATCATGGCGTACACCTGCTGAAGTTTGTTCTCCCTTATTAGGTTTCTGATCGCTGTGTTTGGGATCATAAGCTCGTAAGCTAATATCCTCCCACCCCCTACCTTTGGGAGAAGTCTTTGGGAAATAACTCCTTGAAGTACAAAGGAGAGCTGTATCCTTATTTGCTCCTGCTGTGTAGGAGGAAAGACATCTATAATCCTCGTTATTGTTGATATAGCGGTATTTGTATGAAGCGTTCCAAAAACCAGGTGTCCAGTTTCCGCAGCCCTGAGGGCTATCTCTATAGTCTCAAGATCCCTCATCTCACCTACAAGAATAACATCTGGATCTTCACGTAAAGCTGCTCTTAGCGCGCTCGCAAAGCTATCCACATCTTCCCCTATCTCCCTCTGATTCACTATGCTTTTTTTGTGTTGAAAGACATACTCAATGGGATCCTCTATAGTTATTATGTGATAAGGAAAGTTTTCATTTATGTAATTGATGAGAGAAGCCAAAGTAGTAGTTTTTCCTGAACCCGTCGGACCTGTTACTAAAACAAGTCCCATACTTTTGTGGCATAGTTCAAGTACCTTTTCCGTGAGTCCCAGCTCTTTTACGCTCATTATCTTGTAAGGGAGCCTTCTAAACGCTCCAGCTATGGAGTTTCTCTGGAAGAAGACATTAGTTCTGAACCTCCCTATGTCCTTAACACCAAAGGAAAAGTCCACTTGACCCTTCTCTTCAAGATCCTTTCTGTGCCTTTCGGACATAACTGAGTATGCGAGCTTTTGCGTCATTTCAGGTGTCAGCACTGGGTATTCAGCAAGAGGTGTTATCCTACCATCTATCCTTACTGAAGGCTTTGCTCCAGGTGTTATATGAAGGTCACTGGCACCGAGCTGTACCGTTTTAATTAAAAGATCCACAAGCTTAACCTCTTGAGACTGCGCAGTAGGCGTCATACTTCCCTCCTTATAAAATAATATAGTATTGTAAAATGATTTTATGGAGAAAAGGATATCTACTCCCTTGACGGATGAGATTGTGGAAAGTCTTAGAGTAGGTGACAAGGTACTTATAACCGGATATATATACACAGCGAGAGATGCAGCCCATAAGAGGATGGTGGAAGCCTTAAGCAGAGGCGAAGCTCCACCTTTTGATATGAGGGGACAAGTCATATACTATGTTGGACCAACGCCACCAAAACCTGGGCAGGTTATAGGCTCTGCAGGACCGACTACAGCTATCAGAATGGATAAATACGTAGAACCACTTCTGAAGCTTGGACTCAAGGGTATGATAGGTAAAGGCTACAGAAGTCAACAAGTTAGAGATCTTTTAGTAAAGTACAAAGCTGTTTATTTTGCTGCTGTAGGTGGTGTGGCTGTCCTTCTACAAAAGAGTATAAAATCCTCCGAAATAATAGCTTACGAAGATCTCGGTACAGAGGCTGTAAGAAAGCTTTATGTAGAAAACTTTCCTGTTATAGTTGCTAATGACATATACGGGGGCGATGTGTTTGAAGAGGGAAGAATGAAGTTTGCTCAAATTGATCCTTAGATGACTTCAGCTCCAAGGTCGTAATCCCCAACTTGAGTTATCCTAACCTTAACTACCTCTCCCTCTCTTAGTTCTCTGCAGGATTCTATGTAAGTAATTCCGTCCACTTCCGGAGCTTGAGCATAAATCCTACCTATAGGTACGAAGCCAAACTCTTCATCAAAGCCATCTACCAGAAGCTCCAAACTCTTTCCCACAAAAGATCGGAGCTTTCTTTGAGTGATTTCTTTTTGCAACCTAAGAAGCGTCTCTTTCCTCTCCTCCTTTTTACTATGCGGAATAGGATCTCCGAGCAGGTATGCGTGAGTACCCTCCTCCTGATAGTACGGGAATACACCCATCCAGTGAAAGTATCCTTCTTCTACAAAGTCCAAGAGCTTCTTAAAGTCCTCTTCTTCCTCCAGTGGATAACCTACTATGAATGTGGTTCTCAAAACCGCATCGGGTAAGGTTTTAATTATCTTTTCTACGAGCTTTTTTGCAAAAACTTCATCGTATCCTCTCCTCATACTCTTTAAAAGGCGTGTGGATATGTGTTGAAGAGGTATATCAAAATAAGGAAGTACCTTTTCCGAATTGGAAATGTAGTGTAAAAGCCTATCATCCACTTCCGTAGGATAAAGGTAAAGCAGTCTTATCCACTTTATACCCTCAACTTTTTCAAGTTCTGCAAGAAGCTCTGTAAGATATACCTCTTTGTAAATATCCCTTCCATAATAAGTAGTATCTTGAGATACAAGGCAAAGTTCTTTTACTCCCTGATCTGCCAGATGTTTAGCCTCACGAAGAATATCTTCAACTGGTCTTGATCTGTGTCTCCCCCTTATGAGAGGTATGGCACAAAAGGAACAAAGACGGTTACATCCTTCCGAGATCTTAAGATAGGCGTACGATTTTGGTGTGGTAAGTAATCTTTTCTCTTCTCTCTCAGGTTTTAGGTTTAAAAATTCCACAATACTATCCCAACTTTCAGTTCCGAAGTAAGCTACAACTTCCGGGATCTCTTTTCTGAGTTCTTCTCTGTACCTTTGTACTAAGCAGCCCATAACTATTACCTTTTTTTTGTCTGCGAACTCCAAAATGGTCTCTATGGCTTCCATCTTAGCGGGTTCTATAAAACCGCATGTGTTTATCACTATAACGTCAGCCTTTTTTGGATCGCTGACAAGCTCCGCACCGCCCGATCTGAGCTTACCCAAAAGCACCTCTGTATCTACGAGATTTTTAGCACATCCGAGACTTATAACTCCTACCTTCATGGCTCCATATCCAGTTCACTGTCCACTCTGAATATGTTGACGTTGTGAAACTGCTCGTACATAGCATCGTTCTTATATGGGGAATCCTTTAGTGCTTTTTTTATCTCATCTATGAATTTTCCCTCTTCTTTCATCTTCTTTATATTTTGTCTCAAATAAGTAATGTATCCGAGAGTATAGTCAATTGCGCTTTTCTCCATAGGATCGTTGTGTCCACCTAATATGAGCCTTATGTCCATGTTTTTCATCCTGCGAAGTACTTCCTCCCAACCTTTTGAGCTTGCATTCCTGTCCCCCATGAAAGGTATGCGATGATCGTAAACGAGATCCCCAGCGAAGAGTACTTTGCGTTTAGGCATGTATACCACTATATCACTATTTGTATGAGCCGGTGTCATGGCTATTAACTCAAACTCTTCAGAACCTGCACGAATATTCAGTTTATCATCAACAACCAAATCAGGTGGAACTAAAACTACATCGTTGTAAAGACCTTTAAAACTTTTATTTGCTTCTTCAAGTATAGCCCTCGCCTCCCCGGAATTGTAAAGTTCTCGAAGTTTCCTATGTGCAACTATCTTGGCTCCAAAATTATTGTACGTTTTCGCCCCGTACCAATGATCGGGATGATAGTGAGTTATCAAGACATACTTTATCGGGACATTCTTTATACGTAAAAGCTCTTTTGCAAACTTTTCAGATAGCTCAGGAGTGGAAAGAGTATCTATGACTACCCATCCCTCTTGTGTAAGTACAGCGTAAGCGTTTGAAATAAAACCTTCATTTTCCAAAGAAGGTAGAGCATCTACACCCCTCACCATGTAGATGTTCTCTTCCACTTTTTTAAGTTTCATCTCCAGAGAAAAGCCAATAACCACAAGTATCAGAATGTATAGCAGAGCCTTCATCTTCCTTTTACCCAATCTTCAAATTTAGTTCCTTTTTTTATGTTTTCCACTATATCCTTCTCCATAGGAGTGAGATCATCAGGAATGAGATCGGGTCTATACTTCAATGTCCTCTCTATAGAATGCCAGAGCCTCCATAGCTCTATAAGTTTATGATTTCCAGAAAGTAGTACATCAGGAACCTTCATACCTTCGTATTCAGGAGGTCTTGTATAAACTGGATACCCCATCCACCTTCTGAAGGAATCCGACAAAAGACTTTCTGGCTGACTGAGTACCCCTGGTAATAATCTTGCTACACCTTCAAGTAAAGCGAGCGCAAATATCTCACCTCCGGAAAGGACAAAGTCCCCTAAGGATAACTCTTCATCCGCAAGTACGCTTGTGCGCTCGTCTAGACCCTCGTATCTACCACATATAATGGCTATACTTTCCTTCCTACTAAGCCTTTCAAAGTCCTGCTGAACGAGTCTCTTTCCCCACGGTTGAGGTATTATGGTATGCGGCTTTCCATAATTTTGTGTAATACTTCTGTACGCACAGAAAACTGGCTCAGGTTTTATCACCATACCTGGCACTCCTCCATAGGCTTCGTCATCTACTTTCCTCTTGATTGCATACTCTCTTAGATTCACGACGTGAAGTTCCAGAGATCCCTTTTTTATAGCCTGTTTTATAACCCCATACTGTGCATAACCTTGAATCACTTGCGGAAAAAGGGTGAACACAAAAAACTTCATCTTAAGAAATTTTCTATTAGCCGTCTTGCCCTCTCATGACTAAATCTATAGTATATGTCTATAGTGGTTCTTACGTTGGAGTGACCTGCAAACTCTTTAACCACTTCGGCAGGAAATCCACTATTTACAAGGTTAGTTATGTACGTGTGCCTAAAGCTATGAAGAGAAAAAGGAATACCCAATCTGTGAGACAGACGATTGGTAAAAACTTGCAGAGATCCCCTCTTTACCCTAAAGTTTTCATCGTAAGATTCTATCCACGCAAGCAGTCTATCCGTTACAGCGTAAGTCTCTTCCTTAGTGCTTCCAAGTACGGGAACGAGTCTCTCCTTTCTCCTCTTGGTCATGTCAGGCAATAGTCTTATCCACAGAAGACCGCTCTTGTCTTGGTAAAAGTTATCTTCTCTAAGAGAGAGGTACTCAGAAAGCCTTATTCCGCTGTATAAAAAAAGTACGTATATTTTTTCATACTTTGTTCCGCTTACAGCAGACAAGATCTCCCTAACCTCCTCTTTTGAAAGAGCCTTAGGATACCTTTGGGAGAGATTTCTACCTACATCTTCCCTGACTTCATCTATGACAGATTCTATTTGTGAGTACTTCTCTCTATCCACGTATCCCCTTCTGAAGGCAAACTTATAAAAGTGTTTTATGGCAGACAGATGTGTAAGAATAGAAGAGGTATTCAGATTGGATGTATCTACGTAGCTGTATATCTTTTTTGGATCAACGCCGATTATATCCTCTCCCTCTACGTGTCTCAAAAAAGATTGAAGGCTCTTTAAGTAGGTGATAACCGTCCTTCCACTTTTGGTTTTCTCCAGCGTTTTTTTCCAAAGTTGGAGGAGGTCAGCCCTATCCATAAATTTAAATTCTAATCCTTGCGTTCTCTTAACTCAAGTTCTTTTTTAAGCTTTTCAATCTGTGCGGTTTTATTCAGAATTTCTCTCTCTTTTTCAAGTAGCAACTTTTGCGTTTGTATGTCTTTTTCTGCGAGCATAAGATCTTTTTCTCTTAGCTGACTTTCCATATGCTTGAGACTCCTTTCAAGCTCCATAGTCCTTCGTTGAAGGTCTTTCAAGCTATCCTCCTTTTCTTTTAAAGCCTTTTCCATTCTTTCCATCTCATCTTTCATTATCTGTATCTCCTTTTCCCTCACGGCTAAAAGGGTATAAAGGCTTGACATCTCATGAAGGAGTTCTTCCTTTTGGAGATCCTTGAACATCTGTATCTCTATATACGTAGCTATGAGCTGTCCTTCAAAACTCGCTTTCAATTTCTCAAGGCTGTTGCTTATTTCCTTTTGCTTCTCATTACGCCTCTCTTCAGACTTCAAGAGATGTTCGTACTCATCCCGTGAAAGGTACACGTACCATATACCATCTTCCTCCTTGCTACCCTTTAGTATTCCCGATCTTATTCTGTTTTTCACGGTGTTTAGAGAGACCCCCACATGCAGGGCGTAATCACTCGCCTTCAATTTGACATCATTCATGATATACCTCCTGATACTTTATTTGACATAATTTAACAGTTTTTACTATCAATGTCAAATCTATCAATTGACGCACGGGTGATGTTTGAAAAGTTTGTTAAGATAATAGCGATTATATTAACAGCAGTTTTTATCCTACTACCCGCTAATTAGTGATGTCTTAAACTATTTATATGTACAGATCAATCCTTTACGGTTCTTTAATTACCATACTCATAATATTTGCTACAGCTCTGTATATTCTCAAAAAGACCTTTTCAAAAGAGCTTTTAAACATCCTGTTTCTTCTTGAAAAGAGGTATATAATACTTGCTCTATTGAGCATGTTCTTTTACCATACCTTTGATAACATAAGGCTCTTTGTACTTTCAAGAGCCATGGGGATGAAATATTCATTTGCATACGGTTATGTAATATCCCTAATAAATACTTTTGGTGCTACGGTGACACCAGCTCATTTGGGGGGAGAGTTTTTGTCTATTTACACATTGATGAGAAAGGGTGGTCAACTCCATAAAGTAATGAGTGTGGTTACTATGAAAACCCTCACAGGTGCATCCTTCTTTATCTTAGCTTTCCCCTTGACCGTTTATGCTCTCTTTAAAAATCCATCTCAGGCGAAAGATCTCCTTGAATTGGTGGCTATAGTTTTAACCATAGCTGGTACCTTGTATGTGTTCTTGAGGATTTTCCTGAGGAAAAACTCGTCCAACGGGAAGTTTACAGCCAAGATAAAAAATACATTAAAGAGGTATGCAGTTACCATGAAGATCTTTTTGAGGGACAAAAAGAGATACATATTAGGTGCGGTTGTAAGCAGTGTTTTACTATACATATCTTTTCTCTCCGTAGGAGTGTTTTTAGTTAAAGCTTTTCATGCGGATGTTGATACTTTAAGTATCTTTTTAAATCAACTTTTTTTAGTTTACGCCTTATTTATAAGTCCTACACCTGGAGGTAGCGGTGTGGGTGAACTGGGAGCGCTATCCGTCTTTTCTCCTTTTCTTGAGCCTTTTATCTTGGGGATCTTTGCCCTCATATGGAGGTTTGTAAGCCAGTATCTGAGCGCTCTGATAGGAGGTATTTTACTTTCCGCACTTATACTTATTGATACAAAGAAGCTAAAAGATGGAAACTAATCTTTTAGATCTTTTAAATCCTTATCTGTGGGCGGTTAATTTGAGAAACTTCCTTTATGATCGGAATGTCTTAAAGGTATGCAAGCTTGGAATTCCAGTTATCAGCGTAGGAAACCTATCAGTAGGGGGTACTGGAAAAAGCAGTCTCGTGAGGTATATATCCGAATATCTGTCAAAAAAGTTTCATGTTTGTATACTCTCAAGGGGTTACGGAAGAAAAACGAAGGGTACTTTGCTTGTATCTTATAAGGGCGAATTGAAGGTCGGATGGGAAGAAGCGGGTGATGAACCTTTTATGCTCGCAAAGGTCCTAAAAGGGGTGAGTGTGGTGGTTGATGAAATAAGGTGCAGAGGAGGATTTTACGCAGTAGAAAAGTTGAGGGCAGAAATTCTCATACTTGATGATGGTTTTCAGCATAGGAGAATATACAGAGACTTTGATATCCTTCTATTAAAGAAAGAAGATCTAAAAGACCATCTGCTACCTTATGGGAGGCTTAGGGAACCTCTTTCCTCACTTTTTAGAGCTGATGCGATCGTTTTGTCTTATCAAGAACTTAATGAATGGGACATAAAGCTTGAAAAACCTGTTTTTAAACTCTATAGAAAAAACTGGAGGATACTTGATGGTGAAGGAAATCCGGTACACGAACTAAAAAATCTTGAAGTTATCGCTTTTGCAGGATTGGGGGACAACGAGCAGTTTTTCAAAACATTGGATAACCTCGGTATCAAGGTTATTAAAAAGATTTCTTTTAAGGATCACTACGATTATAAGGATCTCAAACTTTCGCAAGATAAGCTATATATAACTACGCTTAAAGACATAGTGAAGCTTCCTTCATACAAAAATGTCTATTACCTTGATTACTCCCTTGATGTCCCTGGCTTGATAGAGCTTTTAGAGAATGCTATAATAAGAAGGCATAGGGCTGGTAGCTCAGCAGGCAGAGCAACGGACTCTTAATCCGTGGGTCGCGGGTTCGACTCCCGCCCAGCCCATTTTGATAACATGAAGTTTAAAGAGCTTTCCCAATACTTTCAGAGGTTGGAAGAAACCACAAGCAGGATAGAAATGTCAAACATCCTCGCCGAAATGCTTCGTAAAGCAACTCACGAAGATATAGACAAAGTAGTTTATCTTACGCTAGGGGAAATATTACCTCCATTTAGAGGTATTCAGATGGGTGTTTCGGAAAAACTTATGATGGATGCGCTTTCTAAAGCCTCAAGTGTTAAGATCTCCCAAGTAGAAAAACTCTACAAATTAAAGGGAGACATAGGGGAAACTGCAATTGAGCTTGTAAATTGGGAAGGTAAGGAACTGAGTGTTAGGCAAGTTTACGATGAGCTTTTGGATATAGCAACTACCAGAGGTACAAAGGACAAAGTTCTCAGGATAATGAGTCTCATAAAAGGTCTTTCAAGTTTGGAAGCCAAATATGCGGCGAGGATCATAGTAGGCAGATTGAGATTAGGGGTAGGAGACGCAACATTGATAGAAGCATTGGCTAACTTGATAAACGGCAAGGAACATAAAGATGCTATAGAAAGAGCTTACAATTTGTGTTCGGATCTCGGTTTGGTCGCAAAGGTTCTCGTACAGACAGGTATAGAGGGAATTAGGGAATTTAAAATAAAGGTAGGTTATCCCATCAGGATGGCTCTCGCTGAGAGGGTCACGAATGTTGAAGAGATCATAAAACGCCTCGGCAAATGTGCTATAGAGGCTAAGTACGATGGCTTTAGACTTCAGGTTCATAAAAAGGGTAAAGATATAGAGATATACTCAAGGAATTTGGAGAGGATGACCGACATGTTTCCAGATGTAAAGGAGGCGGTCTTACAACACGTGAAGTTCGGAGAAGTGATTATAGAAGGTGAGGCTATAACTTACAACGAAGAGACAGGAGAGTTCTATCCTTTTCAGATCACAATACAGAGGAAAAGAAAGTACGGTGTATCCGAATACGCAAAGGAGTTTCCCCTGAAACTTTTCACCTTTGATCTCCTATATCTGGAAGGTGAAGACTTCACATCAAAACCTTTCATTGAACGTAGGAAAAGGCTTGAAGAGATATTGCCCAAAAACTCCCTCCTTCTAACTTCGGAAATGTTCATAACGGACAATGTAAAGGATATAGAAAAGTTCTTTGAAGATGTTGTATCAAGAGGTTTGGAAGGTATAATGGCTAAGAGGTTGGACGCACCTTACACCGCTGGTTCAAGAAACTTCAACTGGATAAAGTTAAAGAGAAGCTATAAAGGATCACTTGCGGATACCATAGATGTAGTCATAGTGGGGTACTTCTATGGGAAGGGAGCGAGAACCAAACTCGGTATAGGTGCATTGCTTACCGCCTTATATGATCCTCAAACGGATACCTTTAAAACTATCAGTAAAGTAGGTTCGGGTTTTACAGAAGATGAATGGGTTAAATTAAAGGATCTGTTGGATCAGATAAAGATACCACACAGACATGCGAGAGTTGATTCACTGCTTGAACCGGATGTTTGGGTGGAACCCAAGTATGTTATAACGGTTACAGCTGACGAAATAACGAGATCTCCTTTGCATACAGCGGGAAGAACTTCTCAAGAGCCGGGATTTGCCCTTAGATTCCCAAGAGCTGTGGGATTTATAAGAGGTGACAAAAGAGCCGAAGATGCCAATACAGTGGACGAGATAGTAAAAATGTACAAAATGCAAAAGAAGGTGAGTGTGGAGTAATGGCGGTGGGAGGACTCGAACCTCCGACCTGAGACTTATGAGATCTCCGCTCTAACCAGCTGAGCTACACCGCCTTATTATATATTTTATTACAATACATCAAAAGGAGTAACTAAAACCCACGAGAAAGCTTCTGGGTGCACCTGGAGCTAAAGCTCTCGAACTGTCAGTCCTCGGATCTATAGGTACAGGCAAAAGAGAATTCAGCTTAGCAGCATCTTCTAAGGAGACATATCTACCCGTTGTTTCGTACTTTTTGTCAAAGAGGTTATCTATCCTTGCAAAAAGCGTAAGCTTTCCGATCCTATAATTGGCTGTAAGGTTCACCAATGTATAGTTCCTGGTTTTCTTGTCAAGATTTGCCTCGTCGCCAAGCAGGTATACGCCGGACGAATAGAGGATGTCCGTTCCAATCACCAGACCTTTTATAAGTTCGTAACTCATCCCAAGTTTTAGACTGTGCTTTGGTATACCCGGTATTTTGTCCCCAGGCTTTACAACCAAAGCCTTGAGATCACAATTGACCCTTGGGTCGTTACCTCCATTATCACACACCTCACGTACAAGAGGATGGTTTGGACTGCTAAATAATTCCTGAGTTCTGAACTCAGCATCCACAAGTGTGTAACCTGCGAAAAAATCAAGTTTTCCCACCTTACCTTCAAGCCCTACTTCTGCACCCCTCCTTCTGGTCTTGCTCACATTCTTAAAATAAACTTGTCCGAGAGTTCCACCGGCAACAGGAAGTATATCATTCTTAAGATCAGTATTAAAAAGAGACAGATACCAGTAAATGTTTCCAGTGATAATACCCTTTATCCCTGCCTCCTGAGTCTTTGCCACAACCTGCCTGAGGGGTGGGTCCTGCACGAAAGCGGAGGGTAATCTGCAAGGCTCGTTAGGGTCAGAGCAAGTTATCTCCACGGGTGTAGGAGCCCTTGAAGACTCAAAGTAAGAGGCGTAAGCGAAAACGCCGTGCAGAACCTCGTAGGAAACCCCCATAGCAGGATTAAATCTTGAATAAGAGTTTGTACCGTTTATATCCGGGAAAAGACCTGTTTTATCTTCAAGCTTTATCCTTATGTGATTGAGTCGTCCTCCTATAAATATGTCAAGGGGTTTGAGTGGTGAGAGAATATCAAGAAAGTAAAGGCTGTAAACTGCATTCGTATTTTTGACATCCCTAAAAAATATATCATCTCCTGCTGAACCCAGAAGCACACCAAAACCGGATACTTCCCTGTTTGGTTTGAAAGCTCCGATTTCCCTATCAAAGGTATACTTCACATTAGAAGTATCCATACCGGCACCCACAGTTAGACTGTTTTTCATACCCTTAAAATTCCCCTTAAAAGTAGCCTGAATTGTTCCACCATAAACGTTTTGTTTTATCAGTGTCCTGTTTATAACGCCAGGTATCAGTCCTTCTGGGAAGGGTATGACGTTACCGCTCTTATCCAAAACAGGTCCTTCTTCCGTGTAGAGTATGCCATCCTCTATTTGAAAATCCGTCATATCACCGCTGTCAAAACCGAACCTACTTCTTTTGTAGTAAAGGTTCCAGTCAAGAGTTACACGATCACTCAGTTCGTAACTACCCCTGTGTGTAAAAAGATAAGTGTTATTTTTGTATATATCCTTAGCTGTGAAAGCCATGTGTCTATTTATATTTAAAAACTTCTCTAACAGCACATCTGTGCTCTGTATAGTGTTATCGGTTGCAAGTATAGAAAAGTCAAGAAAGCCTCTGTCAAGGAGGTAAGAGAGTTTGCCAAATGCCCTCTTCACATCTGTGTCGGAAAAATCTCTCCAACCCTTTCCCTTATACCAGTCACCCATAATGTAAAGCCCAAGATTTTCCTTTAGCTTATATCCTGTCTGAAACCAGCTGTACTTGCGCTCAAAAGATCCAAAGTATGCACCTACCTCACTTCTTGGAAAATTAAAAGCATTTTTAGTTTCTATGGATAGAGAACCGCCGAGCGTGTTAAGACCGAAAATAGGATTAGAGCCTGGTATCAGATTCAAACTGTTTATAGCCTTGTCAGGTATAGTGTCCCAGTTTACCACATCACCGAAAGGTTCGTTCATACGCACACCGTCAAAATACACAGAAAGACCTTGGGATTGACCTATCAACCACGAAGAAGTAAAGCCTCTGTATATAACGGTGTTCTGAAAGGGATTGCTCCTATCGGTCGAAAGATGAATACTGCTGAATCTCAAGTTTAGAAAGTCACTTAAGTTTACTGTTCTCTGTTTCTCAATTTCTTGTGATGTCTCCGTTTCTACCGCAGATGGAAACTTCTCTTTTGAAACGTCCACCCCGTGCAGTGGGGATATCCCTATTACCTCAACAGGTTCAAGTTCCTTTTCCTGACCATGAGATAAGGATACTAAACTTAGTGAGATGAAAAAGAGATACCCCTTTGAAAACCCTCTCATAGCACACCTCCAAAATGTTTTGTATAGAGCTTACCAGAAAGTTATAATATTTACAATGATACAGATCATAGATTTTCTTCGTAAGCTAAGTCTTTTGAGAGCCTGTAATAGTTTTCCCTACCGTTCTTTAAAACCTCCACATACCCCTTCATACTCAGCGATCTTATAGCTCTTGAGACATTACCCGTGTCGCTTTTTACCTCCTTAGCTATTTTGTGCAACGGTATGTGTATCCAACCGTCGGTATCGCAGGTGGTTATGAAGAAAAGGAGGACTTTAAGCTCATCCTTATTAAGAGATCCCAAAACCCTACGAAGTGGTTTTTTCAGCACCCTTTTGTTTTTGCGCTTATGCATAGCGAGTTCAACCGTTACGTATATATCCTTATCATCAAAGGGCTTTACAAGATAACCCAGATAATCCGTACCTTTAACCCTTGAAAGGGTATCTTCATCTGTATAGGCGGTCACATATATGACAGGTATACCTAAGAAGGTTGTGAGATGGTGAGCCGTCTTTATACCATCCATGCTACCCTTTAGAACTATGTCTACCAAAGCGAGATCAGGATGAAGTTCTTTTGCTAATCTCACCGCTTCTTCACCGGATGAACTGCAGGCAACCACTTGATAACCAAAGGATTCTAAAACATCCTTTATATACCTTGCTACTATGACTTCATCCTCAATTATGAGTAATCTTCCCTTAGGCATACTATTAAAATATGTACCTGCATGAGCTGTTACTTGAGCTTTTCAGTACGCTTCTGCTTTTGATCATATTTCTTTATCTTTTCCTAATAGGAAAACGTGAGAACATAAACAAGCAGGAAGGTTGGAATTATATGCTTTTGGGTTTCTTTCTAGTATTTATAGGTATGCTCGTTGATCTAAGTGATAACTTCCCAGATCTTGGCAAGTACTTCATATTGGGCAAAACTTTATATCAATCTATTTTTGAGAGATTCTTTGGGTATCTTCTTGGCTTTTTCTTGATAGCGGTCGGGCTAAAAAAGTGGATGCCAACTATAGTAAAGCTCAAAGAGTTTCAGAGAGAGCTTGAAAGGAAAGTGAGAGAAAGGACAGAGCATCTTCTTTCTGAAATAGCACAGCGCAAAAATATAGAAGAGAAGCTTAGGGCTTCCCTTGAGGAGAGAAATATACTTTTGAAAGAAGTGCATCATAGGGTTAAGAACAATCTGCAGATAGTGCTTAGTCTGATAGGTATGAGGCTCAGAACAGTAAAAAATGCTACATCGAGAGCTGTACTTGAAGACTTACAACAGCGTATAATGGCTATTTCAATGATACACGAAAGTTTATACAGGTCTGAGAATATAACGAGTATAGATACAGGAAGTTACATAAGGAATCTACTGTATAATCTGCATATATCTTACGGGGGAGGTATAAGCATCCACCATGACATTGACAATGTGTCCTTGAGTATAGATATAGCCATACCTATAGGTATAATACTGAGTGAGCTTATATTAAATGCTTTAAAACATGCCTTTCCACACCGCAACGACGGTAACATTTACGTATCCTTTAAAGATCGTGGTACAGAGATATTTCTTGAGGTTAGAGATGATGGTATCGGATTCAAAGGTAAGGTAAGGGGTGAAAGACTCGGACTTAAACTCATAGGTATGCTTCTTGAGCAATTCAATGGTAGTATGCAGATTGAAGAAAAAAAAGGTGCTTGTTTCAAAATTCGTATACCGAAAGTGTATAATGTTATTAAAGGAGCGTAAGTATGGCACAGATGGGCTTGAATTTCATAGTTACACTTATCAAGGTGCTCATACTTCTGGGTGTGTTGCTTGGGCTTGGTGCCTACCTCACATGGTTTGAAAGGAAACTGGCTGGACACATTCAAGCGCGCATGGGTCCTAAGCTCGTAGGTCCTTTTGGTCTTTTACAACCCTTAGCAGATGGAATAAAACTGCTTACAAAAGAGTCTATAATACCAAGAAATGCGGACAAGCCAGTTTACTATCTTGCTGTAGTTTTATCTTTGGCTCCTTCCCTTATGCTCTTTTCAGTCATACCTTTTGGTCCAGGTTTTGAACTTTTGGGTTATAAGATAGAACCCGTTGTTTCTGACGTAAACATAGCTCTTATTCTCATTTTTGCTATGGGTTCTCTCGCAGTTTACGGCACGATATTTTCTGGATGGGCTTCTAACTCCAAGTATGCTTTTATAGGTTCTCTCAGAAAGAGCGCCGTCATTATAGCTTACGAGGTAATACTGGGTTTTTCCGTTTTAGGAGTTGTGCTTCTATCTGGAAGTATGAGCACTGTAGGTATAGTGGAAGCTCAGATAAAAAGTGGTGTATGGTACATACTTTACCAACCTGTTGCTTTTGTGCTTTTTCTCTTTTGCATGCTCGCTGAGTCAGGGCGCGTACCTTTTGATATTCAGGAGGCTGAAGCTGAACTTGTAACAGGATATAATGTAGAGTATGGTGGAATGAGATTTGGAATTTTTCCGCTTGCCGAGTGGTACCTGAACGTTATGGCTCTTTCTGCCCTTGCTGTGATACTTTTCTTCGGGGGGTGGTCAGGTCCGCACATATTTGGACCTTTTTCACCTTACCTGTGGTTTCTCTTGAAGATGTTTTCTTTGGTCTTCTTTGTCCTTTGGCTACATTGGACACTCCCGAGGTTTCAGGCAAGGGATATAACGGAAATAGCTTGGAAGATACTCCTTCCAATAGCTCTTGCAAATGTTATCATAACAGCGATTGCAATATACATTTTGTAGTGAGATGGTTCTGTCCTTTTTGCTATTGAATAAAGCTATTCCTAAGTTATACAGTACGCTATATGTACACCAAAAGCTTTTGAATGCTTAAAAAACCCTATATTGAGAGGGTGCCAATAGGCACCCCCACAATCACCTTGAAAGAACTTCTTGAGGTCTGGGTAAAAAAGGTTCAAGTCCCTGCTCTTGTGCCCACTTTCTACCGAGCTCGTATGCAGCTTTTGCGGTATTCAGGTTCTTTTCTATGAGTTCCAACTTCTTTTTGAATTTTCTCTCCAAAGCTGAGTCAAGAGAAGCGGTACCACCTGAAGCAACGAATTTCTTGAGAAACCTTGATTTTATACCTTCCTCAATAGCCTCAAGACCTACTGAACCTATGGCACCAAAAAGCGCACCTATCATAGCCATGTTTGTAGAAAGCTCTGTCCCAGCTATGTCTATAGCAAACTTAGTAGCTGGGAAATTAAATACTTTGACGTTTATAGACTCCAAAAACTCTTTATCCTCCTCTGTAAGTAGATCCTCCTCGGAGTTTATGATTATAAGCCCGTCGCGCTTTATACCCGAATAAAAGGGCATGGTGTAAGATTTACCCATAGTAATAACCTGCGGATGGAAAACCATAATCACATCCGGATACACCACCTCACCTCTATCGTATATAGGTTCTATACCTATACGAGCGTAGCTTTCCGCAGGAGCCATCCTCTTTTCAGCTCCGAAGAAAGGATTGGAAACAGCGTAATAGCCTTCATAGTCCGCAGCTGTTGCTATAATATGTGCCGCAGTAACGGCACCTTGACCTCCCAAAGCTGGCATTCTGATATTAACTCTCCTTCTTCTCATAGCAATCCTTCCTCCTTAACTCTGTTTATGACCTCTTCAGCTTGTGGTGTCATATATTCAAAGAAGCTAAACCGCTCTTTATCCCTCTGTCTCATCTCATCAAGTCCATCATCTGAGTTCAGACCTATCTCAAGGATACAAGGAGTGTATAGGTGTACGTAAGTGGGTCCTACCTCTCTCGCCACATATATCGCCTTCTTTATTACGCTCTCCACCCTCTTAGGTGAGGAAACGGTGAGCCTTGCCACATAGTGACATCCCGAATCTATAGCGATCTGCCAGAAGGGTACTTTGTCCCACTGTTTTCCTTTGGGTGCCATCTTGAAAACGTGACCCTTTACCGTAAGACCGCTTTCCTGACCACCCGTGTTGGCATATACTTCGTTATCAAAACATATGGTGGTGATTTTCTCTTGCCTGAAAAAGGACTGAAGAGTACAATCAAGACCTATGTCAACAGTCGCACCGTCACCTGCAAGCACCACTACATCTTTTACCTTATCTGGAAATCTCCACTCTAACACCCTTTTTATACCTGAAGCTACCGCATTTTGGTTCCCAAAAAGGGAGTGAACTGTATGGAGAGCTATGTGAGGAAAGACTAAAGAGGTACATCCCGTAGAGTTCACTATTATGGTGTCTTCAGGGTTTGGAAGAGATGCAAGTATATAGCGAAGAGCCATAGACTCAGGACATCCCGCACATAGAGAGTGTTCTTCTATAAGCTCTTTAGTATATGGCAGATCCATAACTCCTCTCTTGGGATTGCCCCATGTAGCTCTCTCTTCAAGATCAACTATTTCTCTTGGCATAAAATCTTTAAGTTCTTCGTTTATATCGTATATCTTATATGACATGCTTAACCTCCTTTCCTGTAATCTTTAAGACCTCCCTTACAATAACTTCTGCAGGCATTGTCATACCACCTGCAACTCTGGGCGCACCTATTATTTCAGCATCCGAATGCCCATAGAGATATCTTCTGACTTCCCTCTCCAGCCATCCAACCACATTAAACTCAGGTACGAATATGTATCTTGCACCTTTAACAGCTTGCCTAAGTTCTTCAATGGGGAAGGGTCTTATGGTTTTTAGCTTAACGACTCTTGCGGAAATGCCTTCATCCTCTAAGAGCCTAACTGCTTCCTTTGCTTGAGCGGATGCTGTACCGCAGGCAACGAATACGAGATCAGCCTCAGGATCTCCAAAGTGTTCTATAAGACCTCTCAAATAATGCTTGGCGTAAGGTCTTGATCTTTCTATCGCAGCCCTAACTTCCCACTGCCAACTGGCATGGGTTGCATAGGATATATAGTTGGATTTCATTACGAAGGGATCCCTGAGAAATCTACCTGGAGGAACTTCAGCATCAATAACTGGCATGGGTGCTCTATAAGGGTTATAGGGTGGCAAGGCTATATCATCTGGTGGTAACATTATAGCTTCTCTCGTGTGGGAAACAAAAAATCCATCAACTACTGTGATCACAGGCACATGCACATCAGGTTGTTCAGCTACCACAAAACCTGCAAGGATCATATCAAAGAGATCCTGCGCGGTTTCCGCATACCATATCATACAACCTGTATCAAGTAAGAATCCTACTTCAAGATTGTCAGGCTGTATAGAAAGGGGTGCATTTACACCTCTCGCCATAAGGACAAGCTGAACCGGTATTCTCGTTCCAGCCCACATAGGAAAGTTTTCCATAGCCCTGAGAGTTCCAGGTCCCGATGTTGTTGTGATAGTTCTTGCGCCAGCCAATGCACACCCTGCAATTTCTGACATAACACCAAACTCGGACTCTCCTCTAAAATAAACACCTACATAACCTTCAACCCAAAGTTCACCTATGAGGTGTGCCGCTTCAGACTGGGGAGTTATAGGATAAGAAACAGAAGCATCAACGGAAGCTCTTTTTACCGCTTCTTTGACAGCTTCTGAACCTGTCATGAAGTGTTTGGTTCTTGGTGCTTCAAAAAGTAAATAATCGGGTGATACAACCCGTTGTCCTGCCCTGTTATATATCACCGTTTGGGTAGCTGTTTGCATAGCTTACCTCCTTTGAAGATTTAGCTTAAATGTATAAAAAAGTGTGATAGATTGGATGATTAATGTCATGAAAAGACCTCCTCAAGCTCTACACAAAAGCCCTCTAAGAGCTTAGAGCATACCTTACCCTTCTCATAAGCGCAGGAATAGACTTCATATTCCTTTCCTTGTAAACTCAAAACTTCTATTACCTTCTCCTCTGGAAAAACAAGCCAGTATTCTTTTATGTCATGCTGAGCGTATAGCTTTCTTTTGTCTTCCACATCCCTCTTAAAGCCCTTCTTTTCCTCCGATATAAAAAATATGTCTGGTTGGAGGATTAAGATTTCAGACAAAACAACATCTACTGGAGATACAAAGACCTCGCCAACTTTCTTTGCTTCCACAAATTTGTCAAGTTTTTTTAGCAGTTTCTTTACACCTCTTTGATGTATTATGCTCGGCACTGGCATTTCAAGAAGCTCCCCTTCAATTATTTCATATCCTTTGTCTTCCCCTAACTTCAGATATTCTTCATAAGTCCAAAGTTTTTCTGTGGTTTTCATTTCCCGAGTTCCTTTTTAACCTCTTGAGCTATCTTTATGAACTTTTCCATTTCTTCCACATGCTGGTCTCTGAGGGTTATCATGGCATCTTCATGTCCTGCCATACCACACATGGCTATGGTGAAACAGTCGGTCTCTGCCCTTATTATCTTAAGGGCTACATTCGCATAATGACAATGAACCCCTACAAAGATACAAGCTTTTATTTTGTTATGCCATATGGTGAGGTTGGGGTGATTAGGGTTTATCTCAACTGCCGGATTTATCTTAGGATATTTAGGTCTATAGTCGTACATGGGAATGATCTTAGCTCCTAAAACTTGTGCCATTTCCCTCACGAGTTTTGCCTTTTCTTTAGCCTCCTCGTTCCATGCGTAAAGCACCTGAGGTCCAGGAAATATGGTGGGGTTTGGTCTCGTGAGCATAGCCTTGGCAGCTTCTCGCATTGCCACCTCTTCATCTACTATCTCATTAAACATGAGGGCTTTACCCGGCGGTGGATTTAAAACACTCTCGTAAACAGCTACTGGATAGGGTGAAAAACCGCTCGGTCCAAGTGTTGCCATAACTTACCTCCTTAAAAAAGCTTTAAAAATTTCAAGAAAACACTTCCTATTAGCCATAGCTTACTTTTCCACATGTACTTCCGGCATTATCATATGTATGGCGTTGCGCTTGAGAAGGTTAACGCAGACATAAACGCACAAGGCACAACCCTTACACCTATCTTGAACAACGTAGGCATGATGTTCCTCATCCGTGTACATAAGGGTATTGGGTTCAGGACAGAACAGGGTACACTGCTTGCAATTATACTTACTGCACTCATCGTTTATCACCTCGGCTACATAGTACATGCCTGCCTCCTAAAAGAGATTGTTTGGAGTTATTAAAATAAAGCTCTTGCAAAAAATGTCAACCTGCTTTATATTTTCTTACCTAACAGTATGAGTATTCCGCTGATCCTTCTGTTTTTTATCTTACACATAGCTTATTCTCAGGAAACGTGTTCAAAGGAAGAGGCTTTGAGCAGATTTAAAGAGTTCATCAATAAGTATTATTTGTGGAAAGATAGAGTGGATGGCGTAGAGTGGGGAAGCCTTGACGAAGCCATCATGTATCTAAGAAAAAATGGTGACAGATGGACTGCAATAACTAAGCTTGAGGAAGATAGGCTTTGGTACTCTAAGGCAAAGATGTATGGGATAGGGATAAGGTGGGATGAAGATGGACAGATAAAGCGTGTTTTTAGGGGATCTCCTGCGGAAAAAGCTGGACTAAAGGAAGGAGATATTATAATTTCCGTAAATGGTGTAAAGGAGAAAAATCTCTGGAGTCAAACCATAAGAAACGTGCAGATTGGTAGCACTCTGAATGTTAGCGTAAAAAGAGGGAACACAGTTCTTGATTTCCGTATAATTAAAGGTGAATTTACCGTACCACCTGTTGAGGATGTGAGGGTGATCCTGCTGGATCATAAGAGGATAGGATACATAGCCTTAACGAACTTTACAAATCCCGCAGTAGAAGAGTTCAGGAAAGCTTTGGAATTCTTAAACTCTCAGAATATAGATGCCCTCTTACTTGATCTGAGAGATAACGGTGGTGGACTGATATCTGTAACTAAAGCTATAGCTGACATGTTAATCAGGGGAGAAGGTGTAATGTTTTATTTGGAATCAAGAAACGGTGGACCAGACATATACGAATTTAAGAGTGGTGAACCTATCCTTAGTAAACCATTGTTGGTTTTTGTAAATCGCTGGACAGCCTCGGCTGCGGAGCTTCTCACAGTACTACTCAAGGTTTACGATAAAGCTATTGTTGCAGGTGAACTAACTGTGGGTAAGTATGTGGGCAGTAACATGTACCAGTTAGACAATTGCGGTGACATACTCAGACTTGTTACCTTCGAGATGAAGCTTCCAGATGGTAGAAATATAACGGATGACAAGGGGATCCTTCCCGATTGTGTGATAAAAGCTAAAGGTGACGAAGGGCTTAGTATGGCTTTGGATTGCCTTATGGATAAGATATTCCGAGAATCTTCTGTAGCTCAGCCTTGATCTCTTCTCTTCCTTTTTGAGTATTTATAACTATAGCTTCCTTAGGTTCTTCAAAGATCTCCTTCTGTTTTAGATACACACTAAAGTCAGCGTCTGATATATCTTCTCTTTTTGAAAGTCTCCTCTTTATCTCTTCTTCCCGCGCTTGAGTGAGTAAAAATATCGCATTTTTAAAATGCTCTTTTACCATATTCCTTTGCCAATCTTTCAGGAATGTTGCATCAAGTACCACATCTTTACCACGAGAATGAATTTGTTCAGCTCTTTTTATCATTTCCTGATAGACCCTCTTCGTCCAATCTTCTGAATATATGCCTTCACCGAAACCGACCTTTACATGCCTTCCTTCTTCTACACCTGCCAATTCCTTCCTTATAGCATCACTTCTTATCCACTCAAAACCAAACTCTTCGTGCAATATCTTCGCTATAAAGGATTTACCACTTCCAGAAAGACCCATTACCACAACTATCATTTTATGCCTAACATATTGAGAAGTTCCGGATTGTAGCCTTCTATGACTCTATAGTCTTTAAGCACTATGTTGTAAGGTGTTGCCTGAACTCCCAGCTCCTGCGCTATATTTACATGTTCGTAAACCAGAGGACACTCTTTTACCTTAGGCGGATTTCCATCAAACTTACCCGAAAGCACCTCATCTAAGGCTTTTACTTTATCTTTTGAACATGCTATGTAAAACGCTTTTGGATAGCTCTCTGGAGCTGTCTTGAAAGGGAAAAGGAAAATGTAAAGCTTCACTTTGCCAAGATGAGGTCTCAGTTCTTTCCACTCTTTCCTACAGTGAGGGCAGTCAGGATTTATGAAGGTTATGAGCCTATTCTTCCCATTTCCCACCACTATAGCTTTATTTAAAGGTATTTCCTTGACCCTCTCTTTGATAAATTCCGAATACAAATCTGCACCCAAGACAGGCATCAAGAAAAAAATCATCAATGCTAAGATCACCATAAAGTTTATTTTAATACATTTACCACTGCATAAAAACTGTTGACGGATCAACCTTCTCCTTTAAGAACCATATAGCATGAACCATACCGTCAACTTCCGGTAAAAGATCTTTCTCCTCAACCCCAAATATCTGTGCAGCGAGGCTACAAGCGTATATATTCACTTTACCAGTTTCCTTGAGTTTTCTTATGATACCGTATATGTCCGCGGGTAAGCCGACTGAAGAAACCCGCTCTTCTATCAACTCTATCGCTGTACCTGCATGGTCCGCAGAAGGTTTAATCGCTTCAACCCCCTGTTTGGTCAAAAGCCTTACCGCCCAGTTAACGAAAAGCATATTAACCTCATCGTATTCAGATGCTCCCAAATAAGCAAAGGCGAAAGGTGTAAGCACAAGATCATAGGCGTCTTGCCTCACTATCATAGACATCCTTTTCATCTTTTCTTACCTCCTGCTCCTTATTGTAATACCGAACGTTCGGTATGTCAAGAAAGTGTAAAAAAAATTATCTTCTCAGTAATTCCCATAAAAATTCAGTAACTTTATCCGAGTAGCTCTCCAAACTCTCCTTTATGATATCATCCCATCTCAACTGCATGAACCTTATTATAGTGCCTGTAAAAAGTATCGCCAACATATCTCCGTCTGCTAACTTTATACTTTTATTGTCGATTTCTTTTGTAAGCCAGTCTTTTATTATTTCGTAAGGTTCTGAGGAACATATAGGTGTGTCTATAATTTCCCTGTGCTTTATATAAAGAGCATACTCCATCGTGTATCTATCTTTTTCAGCCATATAAAAAAGCTTTTTAACAATATTTCTTATACGCTCCTTGGCTGTTCCACCTTCCCTTATAGCCGATTGTATCAAGTCTTTAATTCTATTTAAGGTTTCCCTGTATATAACACTTGCTATTTCTTCTTTGCTTCCAAAGTGATGATAAACTGCACCCGTACTAAGATCGGCTTCCTTGGCTATATCTCTTATACTGGTATTAAAATATCCTTTCTCTACGAAGAGTTTTTTGGCTGTATTTAGTATTACCAGCTTTGTAAACTCGGCTTTTTCCTTTTTGCCTATCATACTTTTGAGAAACACATCTTTTCTATTTTTTCCACTACTTCTCTTATGATCCAGTCTGGCGTAGAAGCACCTGCGGTGATCCCTATTTTTTTTGTTCCTTCAAACCACTCACCACAAAGCTCCTGTGCTGTTTCTATGTGATAACTTTTCGGATTTAGGTTTTTCGATATTTCATAAAGCCTTCTTGTGTTTCCACTGTTTTTACCACCTATTACGATCATAACATCAACATGAGGTGCAAGCTCATAAACATCCTCTTGTCTCTCAGACGTAGCGTTACATATTGTGTTTATAACTTTCACTTCTTTAGCCCAAAGTACTATTTCCCCAACTACCTCTTTAAAAAAATGCTCGTTTTGTGTTGTCTGTGCGACTATGCCTACCTTATCTTTACCGAGAACAGCTTTAAGATCATCCCTATTTTCAACTACGATACCCTTTCCACCAACTTCCTGGAGATAGCCTAATGTACCTATTACCTCAGGATGATTCTTTTCTCCTACAAGCACCACAAAGTATCCTTCCTTAGAGAGCTTCATAACAGCTTCATGTACAGCCTTCACGTAAGGACATGTAGCATCTATCACGTTGATACCCAAAGCCCTCAGATGTCTTTCCTTTTGAGGGGGTATGCCGTGTGACCTTATTATGACTGTATCTCCTCTTTTTAAGCTATCTTCTGATATCAAAAGTTCAACACCCTGACTTCTGAGTCTACCCACCTCTTGAGGATTATGTATGAGGGGTCCCATAGTGAAAACTTTTCTGCCCTGTCTGGAAAGATCTGAAGACTGCTCTGCAATATTTATAGCTCTCTTTACTCCGAAACAGAATCCTGCATGCGGTGCAACTATTATCTGAACCATGAATAAAAATATAAGCCTTATAGTGTATAATGTGTTCATGCGTAAATGGTTAATTCTCCTAATTATCTCCCTTTTGGTCTTTTCGTGCAAAGAGAGAAGCACTTATACGGGTAAAGAGGTTACAAGCAGTTGGTGTCCAAGAGGTATTGTCCTCAGCGGTGTTACTAACATAACCATTGAGGGCATAGTAGATTACGAAGATATAAATTGGTGTAAGATGGTTATCGCAAGCGGGGATTTCAGATCGGAGATATACTTTACTCAAGATGGACTAAGGCAGAGATGGGTACAGTATAAGGGAGGTGTTATAAGATCTGAAACGCAGATAAGGAAAACGAAAGCCTTAATGAGAATTTATGATGAGAAAGGTAATCTTATTGAAGAAGTGAGATCCAAGGAAGCTTTTTAATAAGATAAAATTATTTTATGGTTGCCTACAGGGTTTACATAAGTGGGATCGTTCAGGGAGTAGGTTTTAGAGCTTATACAAGAACCCTCGCTGAAAGTTACGGTCTTGACGGATGGGTGAGGAATATGCCTGATGGTAGGGTTGAAGTATTCGTACAGGGAGATAAAGATACTGTATGGGATTTTCTAAAAAAACTTTCCGATGGTCCACCTCTCTCAAGGGTGGAACTTCTGGAAATAAAAAAGGAGGTGGTAAAAGATGAAGAAAGAGGTTTTAGCGTTAGGTATTAGTGCAATGCTGAGTTTTGCCTATGGTGTTGAATGCGAATACTATAAAGTTCAAAAAGGTGATACTCTGTCGGATATAGCTAAAAAGAAAGGTGTGAGCGTTGATGCTATAATCAGTAGCAATAAAAACCTTGACACTAAAAGGATAAGAGCGGGTGAGAAAATATGTATACCTGTAAAAAAGGGCAAACAGCAATACACAGAGTACACAGTGAAAAAAGGGGATACTCTTGAGAAGATAAGTAAAAAGTTCCACGTAAGCGTAAAGGAGCTTGTAGAATTTAATAACCTAAAGTCAGAACACGTACTTGAGGGTCAAAAAATAAAGATACCGCACAAAAAGTTTGTCAAAAGCGAGAAAGCTGAAGAGAGCTATAGTTATTATACAGTACATAAAGGCGCAAGGCTGAAAGATATATCCAAAAGGCTCGGTATACCTCTTGGAGAGTTAGAGTCTCTAAATCCTGAATACAAAGGCAAATTTTTAAGCAAGGGTACAAAGGTGAAGATACCTAAGATGGAAACGGGAAAAGAGAAAGAAGCGACCAAAGAGGAAGGTGGTTATGAATTTTACACAGTTGAGCGCGGAGGAAAACTCGAACACGTATCAAAGAAATTGGGCATTCCATTAAAGACACTGGAAAAGTTAAACCCGGAGTATAAAGGGGTATGGCTTAAAAAAGGCACAAAAATAAGAATACCTGAGCGAGAGGAAGTAAAACAAGAGTACGAAATTTACACAATAAAAAGAGGTGGTAGGCTAAAGGATGTATCAAAGATGCTTGGTGTACCACTTAAAGAGCTTGAGAAGCTAAATCCAGAGTTAAAGGGAAAATTTTTGAGTAAGGGTACAAAGATAAAAGTACCTAAGATGGAAGCAAAAAAGCCCAGCGTACATTACGTGAAGCACAGAGTGAGGCGAGGTGAGACTTTAAGATCTATAGCAGAAAGGTACGGTGTTTCCGAAAAAGAGATCATGAAAGCAAACCGTCTAAAAAGCGGAAAGCTCGTAGCGGGCAAGGTAATAAATATCCCTGTAGAGGGGAAGCCTGCGCTTGTTAAGGAGGAAAAATCTTCGGAGATCGGCGGAAGATCCATGGCAAATTTACCGGAGGAAAAGGAGACCCAACCCACCGAAGTAAAGATCTCAAAAGGTAGCATACCTATGCCCGTTGATGGAAAGATGGTAAAGTCCACAAGGGGCGTGGATATATTGGCTGACTGTGGACAACCTATAAGGAGCGTTGACGATGGAAAAGTTATATACAGTGGTGGTGACCTTCAAGCTTATGGAAACATGGTGATCGTAGAACACAAAGACTTTATATCCCTTTATGCGTACAACTCTAAAAATTTGGTAAAAAGGGGGGATAGCGTCAGTAAAGGGCAAGAGATAGCAACCGTAGGCAACAAGAACAATTCTCAAGAGTGCATGCTCCACTTTGAACTCAGAACTAAGGACGGTGTTCCCTTAGATCCCACCGAATATCTTAAAAATACTCAGTGATCCTCTATGTATTCCTTTATCCTTATTACCGTACCTTCCTGACCTTTTACAACCTTTTTAACTGTCCTTATCTCGTATATTTGGTTATCGTTTTTTATGACTCCAGCCTTTTCAAGGATGTCCCATAGGCTCTTTAACATGTTATCTATATCTCTTTTTCTGTTGTTAGGAAGTACCAAAAGGACATCCATGGAGAGCCTTCCTTCCAAGGGTTTTCCTCTATACTGCTGAGATATTTCCCACATAGCCCGAACCTCCCAGTTTTTTACCCTCGGTGGTTTAAAGACCTTCCCGCCTTTTTTTCGCACGTAGCGATTGCTCTTAGGTACAGGAATCTTGGACAGAACTATCTCTATCATTTCCTGAGGAGAAGAAGACAAAGAACGAAAACTGTCAGGAGGTTGACCAGATTCAAGACCATGGATATGCCGTGCCATTTCATAAAGGATTGATAATCCGTAAGTTTGAGTTGATGCGATAAGGGAAGTACATAAAACTCTTGAAAGGCAAGTACAAGAAGGTTTAAAGTTAGCAAAAGTATAACCCACTTACCCAGCTTAAAACCCGAAAGGAGAGAAAACACCATTATAAAAAGTCCTATACCAAAGTACACAGGAAATATCTTTTCAACAACCCTTCCAGCCTGTTCCTTCTCAAGCACTTTAAAAAGTGTAGGTGCCACATAGAAGCTGAAGAAGACACCCAAACCAAGGTAGAAGGAGTTTAGGAAGAGCAAAAACCTTGACATATTATCCTCTCACTATGGGGAGATTGTATCTCTTGAGAATTTCTATAAGCTTACTCTCGTTTTCTGGCTTCATCTCACACATAGGGAGCCTGAACTCTTTTTCGCACATTCCAAGCGCCCAGCAGGCGGTTTTTATCGGTATGGGATTTGTCTCCACGAAAAGTATCTTAAAAAGATCAAAAAGGTAATAGTGAAGCTCCATAGCCTTTTTGAAATCACCTTTTAAAGCGTAATCAACCATACTTTTTACTTCTCTGGGTACTATATTGTTAGCTACGGATATTACCCCTTTTGCGCCGAGCGCCATCATAGGCAGTGTAAGAGAATCGTCACCTGATAGTACGGTAAAGTTATCCCCCAAAAGTTTAAAGATCTCAGAAATTCTGTCCATACTGGGAGTTGATTCCTTTGAGCCAATTATGTTGGAACAGTCTCTCACAAGCCTGTAAAGAGTTTCCGGTGATATCTCTATACCTGTCCTTGATGGTATATTGTATATGATCATAGGGATATCTACCTCATCAGCTATAGTTTTAAAGTGTCTGTATATACCTTCTTGAGTGGGCTTGTTATAATAAGGCACAACTAACAAACAGGCATCTGCTCCTACACGCTTTGCGTGAGCTGTAAGTTCAATAGCTTCGTGTGTAGCATTTGCGCCCGTTCCAGCTATAACCTTTATTCTTCCCTTTGCGCTTTTGACCACATGTTCTATCACCCTTTCGTGTTCTTCAAAAGTTAGGGTTGCTGACTCACCCGTAGTACCACAAACTACTATGCCATCCGTATGGTTGTTTATATGAAACTCAACGAGCTGATCCAAAGCACTGTAATCTACCTCACCATCTTTAAAAGGTGTTATAAGCGCAACTATTGAACCCTGAAACATAGTGATTAGAATTATACCACCTAAAATGGGTTTTGCGTTCAGAAATATCCAGAAATACCTTCTTTAAGAAGCTCTATAGGTTTCCTTCCGGCAAAACCTTCGTCAAGCTCGTGCCAGTAAAGTATAGTATCTTCATCTTCCTTCCAGCATAGCCATATGTATCTGTTCTGATAAAAGGAGAGAAAATCTATCAGTATAGGATCTGTACCTTTTATAACACCCCCAAGAGCTTCTATTTTCTGAAAGCACTGTCTTATTTCCGCATCAAGCTCTCTTGTCTGACTTTCCATATAAAGCTTCTCAAGCTTGTCTTCTTCTTCTTCAATGCTCGTATACAGAGAATATAGTTCTTCCCTTTTTATGTTAATAGCCTCAACAAGGGGTTTTATGAGAGTAAGCAACTCTCTGGCACTGTCCAAATCAAAGACCTTCATAGCTTAAATAATAAACTTTCGTGAAGATTTGTCCACCTTTAAAATTCAGCTTTTACCACCTCTTGCCTTCTCCTCAAGGAGTCTTTTTAAACTTTTTGATATCTCTTTCATAACTGGTTCAAACTTGTCTTTGAGTTCGTGAAGCGATATGTAGAGTTCGTCAGGGGATACCTCCCATGTGCTTATAAGCTTATTTTTGAGCTGTGTCATCTTGAAAACATCCATGTAATAATCTTGCTGTATAACTCCGATCTCTATAAGCTTAGAAAGACAGTCATCTCCAAACTTTTTTATACCAAATTTAGGGGCAAGGTGCTTACATATGTCAAAGAGGCTATCGTACGCAACTTGATAAAAGTACTTTACCCTATCATAATACATAGGTTTTGATCTAAACTCCTCAATCCCTTGAGATAAAACAAACTCAATCTTTTTTATAGATTCTTTCAAGTGCTTTGCCTTTTCGTTGAGAAGATCAAAGTCAATGAGCAGATAATTGCCCGTGCTTTTTTTAACATACTCCACCACCGCTTGAGCGTACTTTTTAAAAACTACAAGATGTTCCTTAAGAAATTCGTAAAGTTCCTCAGGTGAAACTGTATCTTTGAGGTCTCTGTATTTGAAATAAAAATCTGTAAAGCTCTGCAGAGTCTGTATGTCTTCCATCCCTATATACTCAGCAAGCTTAATTAGACAATCCTTTGATGTGGTTTTTAACCCATAAAGGGTTGAGAGATGCCTGCAAGGTCTCATACTACTTTCAAAAGCTAGATTAAAGTCCACACGAACCTTGTCAAGAACAAGTTTGTTGTTGATAAACTCTTCCTTTGGAAGGGAGAGATTTTTCTTTAAATCTACATAAGCTTTTTCTAAATTCTGAAAACTCTCCAGTATGAGGCTTATGTTAGGTCCTTTTTTCATGATTTTGAAGTTAAGATATATCCTTCCAGGATCAAGCTCTTAAATCAGGTTTTTGGGGTTATAGCCTCTCATAAAATCTTCACCGCTCACTTTTTTACCTTTTGGATTTATAAGCTCAAGTACTTCAACACAACCCTCACCGCAAGCAACTTGAAGCTTTTTTCTGTGTATAACCTCCCCAGGCTCACCCTTCTCTTGGCAAACCTTCACCTTGAGGATCTTTATCCTCTCACCTCCTTCAAGAAAGGCATAGCAGTCAGGATAAAGCGCTCTTATTCTGTCCTTTACGCTTTGAGCAGGCGCTTTCCAGCATATGCGGTACTCTTCCCTCATAATAGGTGGTGCGTAAGTGGCTTGTTCGTGCATCTGTGCTGTAGGTGTTATCTCTCCTTCAAACCACTTTTTTAATGTATCAATTAGGAGTTTAGCACCTCGTACGGATAGCTTTTCAGCCAAACTCACATAGTCATCATCCTCTTCTATTTTTAAGCTTTCCGCACTCAGTATGTCTCCGGTATCCATGCCTTCGTCCATAAGGATCACAGTATTTCCTGTCAGATTTTCACCAGACATCAGACATCTTTGTATAGGCGCTGGTCCTCTGTACTTGGGCAGAAGCGATGCGTGAAGGTTTATACAGCCATAGCGCGGGATCTCAAGAATGCTTCTGGTCAGTATCTTTCCATAAGCCACAACCACAACGCAATCGGGTTTTAATCTAAGGAGGAGTTCCTCAATCTGGCTTTTTTTCTCAGGTTGATATACAGGGACATTCAAATGCATAGCCATCACTTTAACTGGCGGAGGCGTAAGCTTTTGACCCCTGTGTGCAGGTTTATCCGGTTGAGTTACAACTCCTATAACTCCAAAGTTTTCAAAGATGGCTGTAAGGCTCGGTACAGCGTAGGAAGACGTACCCATAAAGACTATCTTCATACTCTTTTATACTCCAATCCCAGGTCGTGTCCAAACCTGTATATGTTTTTCAGCATATGTCTTTTTGCATCTTGAAGCCTTTCAACACCTGTGTAGCCTATGCTCAACCCATCACCAATTATGATCGGTGCAACAAAAACAAAAAGCCTATCATAAAGATTATCCTTTATAAAACTCGTAGCTGTTATACTCCCACCTTCCACGAGGAGATGCATAACTTCCCGAAAGTAAAGTTCCCTCAAAACCTCATCCAGCTTTAACTTTCCATCTTCCACTGGAGCTAAAAGCACCTCTACACCCTGACTCTCCAAAAACTCTATCTTTTCTCTATTTTCCGAAGCTGTTATAATCCAAGTTTTTGCGCTTTTTTCCTTCACAAGCTTTGAACTCAAGGGTATTCTAAGCATTGGATCAAGTACTATCCTGATAGGTTGTCTCTCCCAGAAGAAAGCCCTGATCGTCAAAGATGGATCGTCCCTTACCACAGTATTTATACCTACGAGAACTGCAGTGGCTTGCGCCCGTAGTCTGTGAGCAAATACCCTGCTTTCTTCGTTTGTTATCCATTTGCTCTCTCCATGTTTTGTAGCTATGCACCCATCTATACTTTGAGCCAGCTTTACTGTAACGAAAGGTCTTTTTAATGTTATGTACGTGAAAAAGTCCTCATTCAGTTCTTTTGCTTCTTCTTCAAGGATTCCTATACTTACCTCTATACCTGCGCTTTTGAGCTTCCAAATTCCTTTACCTGACACTAGTGGATTCGGATCTGGTGTAGCTATCACTACTCTCTTGACCTTAGCCCTTATTAAGGCATCGGTGCATGGTGGAGTCCTTCCATGATGACTGCACGGTTCTAAGGTTACGTAAACGGTAGATCCTTCTGCTTCTTTCCCAGCTCTTTCAAGAGCCACAACTTCAGCGTGAGGCATGCCTGCCTTCTCGTGATACCCTTCGCTCACTATCTTTCCATCTTTAACTATAACACAACCCACTGTGGGATTAGGGTGTGTTAAACCTTTCCTGAGTTTTGCAAGCTCCAAAGCTCTCTTCATAAAATGAATGTCCCTTTCAGATTCCATCATCACTAAAAAGTATTATTCTCTCGTCGCTTTTTTGGAGCTGTAAATATTCCCTTATGAACTTCTCTTTATAAGCGTTCGGATTTTTTTTAACAAGCTCGAGCATACTTTCAAGTTTATCATTCTTGCTTTTGTTCTCTTCCAGTCTCCTATCAATGCTTTGTATAGACCTCTCCATTTTTAACACCTTAAAAATATTGAAGGTACTGAAAAACAAATTATAAATTGTTAAAATTATAAGCAAAAGCATAAAAATAAATGGAAGGAGATCAGGAGAGAAATCTCCAAAACTCCTCCTTCCCTCCAAACCTCGCCGCATTTTCAAGATCCTCCTCTATTCTCAAAAGCTCATTATACTTAGCTATTCTATCCGTTCTGGATGCTGACCCCGTCTTTATCTGACCACTATTCGTACCTACAGCAAGATGAGATATAAATGTATCTTCCGTTTCACCGGATCTATGAGATACTATTACAGCGTAACCCCTCTCCTTAGCTAAACTTATAGTCCTTAACGTTTCCGAAACAGTACCTATCTGATTAAGCTTTACGAGTATGGCGTTTGCAACACCTTTCTTTATTCCCTCTGAGAGTATTTCTGCGTTGGTAACAAAGAGGTCATCACCTACAAGCTGGATCCTATTCCCTAAAAGCTGGGTTATCATTTTCCAACCTCTCCAGTCATCTTCAGCCATAGGATCTTCAATGGAAACTACGGGATAATTTTCCACAAGATGAAGATAAAACTGACAAAGTTCCTCATTATTCAACTTTTTTCCTTCCAAGTGATAAAGTTCATCTTCATAATAAAATTCTGAAGAAGCTGCATCGATAGCTATAAGTATATCCTCACCGGGGATATACCCAGCCTTCTCTATAGCAAGCATGAGCATATCAAGAGCCTTTTCTGTGCTTTCAAGATTTGGTGCAAAACCTCCTTCATCTCCAACGTTGGTAGAATATCCTTTGTCCCTCAAAAGATTTTTAAGTGTGTGAAATGTTTCAACACCCATTCTTAGGGACTCGGAAAAACTCCTACCACCTACTGGAACTATCATAAATTCCTGTATATCTAAGGGGTTATCAGCGTGAACTCCCCCGTTTATCACGTTCATAAGAGGGACTGGTAGTTTGTTGGCACTTATACCACCAAGATATCTGTATAGCCCTATACCCAACTCTTGCGCAGATGCCTTTGCTACAGCCATACTTACCCCTAAAATGGCATTTGCTCCTAACCTGCTTTTGTTAGGTGTTCCATCAATAGCTATGAGTATATCATCTATCTCTTTCTGGTTTTGAGCCTCAAGACCTATGATCTCTTTAGCTATCAGGCTGTTGACGTTATCTACTGCTCTTAAAACACCTTTACCTAAGTATCTTTTTGGATCATGATCCCTGAGTTCAATGGCTTCCTTTTCGCCTGTAGACGCCCCGCTGGGTACTATCGCTTTGCCTACAGCCCCGGATTCTAAAAATACCTCCACTTCTACCGTAGGATTACCTCTAGAATCCAAAACTTCTCTCGCTTTGACCTGCTTTATAGCGGACATGGTTATATATTATACTCCCTTAAATCCACGAACTTATTCCGTAAGTAAGGTCATGATAAATAGATAAGAGGGCTTTAGCTCCTTCTCCTGCAGCGGTTATGATCTGTTTTGCGAAAATATTGGTGCAATCCCCAGCTGCGTACACACCCTTTTCTGATGTCCTGTTATTACAATCTATTATGATCTCCTCTCTTTGGGTAGTTAAAACTCCAAGATCTTTGGCTAACTCAGAGTTTGGCTTTAAGCCGATCTCTACAAACACACCTTCTACCTTAATGCTGTATATTCTTCTTTTTTCAAGATCTTCCAAAAGGACCTCCTTCACACCCTTTACATCACCCCTTATTTCCAAAATCCTGTGCCTCAACATAGGTTTAACCTTACGGCTTGAAAGCACTTTTTCCTTTAGAACCTCGTCAGCGACAAACTTATCAGATATCTCTACGAGATACACCTGCGATGCGTAATTGGTGAGTTGTTGCGCAGCTTCAAATCCGGAGTTTCCTCCTCCTATAACCACAACATCTACATCTTTAAAAAAGGGGGCATCACATGTGTAACAGTAAGATACTCCTCTTCCCGTATATTCTTTCTCTCCCGGCACGTTTAATCTTCTGTGTTCCGCACCTGTACAAAAAAGGATGGTTTTTGCTTCGTAATATTTACCTGAGATCGTTTTTACCCCAAAGCCATCAACAGTCCTTTCTACGTTGATGACTTCATCTAATACAGGTTCCACATCGAGCTTTCGCATTTGTTCTATCATCTTCTCTACGAAGGCTATACCATCCACCATAGCGTACCCAAGATAATTTTCTATCTCTCCAGCTTTTATTACCTGTCCACCCACTTCTCGCGTTAAAAGCAAAAAGTCCATTTTCTTTCTTGAAGCATATATACTTGCTGATATGCCTGCAGGTCCTCCACCAATTATTATCAGCTGTTGCATGATGTATATTTTAGATCGTTCCTTCTTCTCTTACCCTCCCCTTAGAAAGTATGTAGCTCCTTCTCATCATCACCCTATTTAGAGCATCCACAAATCCGCTTACACTTGCCTTTATTATATCCGTATCCACACCTCTACCGGAAGCTTTTAAATCATCAAGCTCTATAACAAGTCTCGCCTCAGCCTGTGCATCAGTATTTGGAGTTAAGGCTTTTATGGAAAAGTCAAGAAGTTTGGGTTCAAGCCCGAGAGCTTTCTGTATAGCTTTTATTACAGCATCCACAGGACCGTTTCCTGTAGAAGTTGCGGTTCTTTCCTCACCCTTGAAGGTAAGTATGACTGTAGCTGTAGGAAGAAGGTTGTCACCAGTTTGAACCTGATAGTGCATGACCTTTATGGGTTCTTCCTCTTCCACCTTCAGGAACTCTTCATATATGAGCGCTTCAATGTCTTCATCGTAAACCTCTTTCTTTTTGTCAGCAAGACTTTTGAACTTTTCAAAGATTCTGTCTATATCTTCATCGCTGAAATTAAATCCAAGTTGGCTTAACCTACGTTTAAGCGCGTGCCTTCCAGAGTGTTTGCCGAGTATTATTCTTGTAGATGGAAAACCAACGTCTTCCGGATTCATTATTTCGTAAGTAAGCGGATGTGCCAAAACACCGTGCTGATGTATACCAGATTCATGAGCAAAGGCATTATCCCCAACTACAGCTTTGTTAGGTTGAACGAAAGATCCAGTGATCCTACATAGTAGCCTACTCGTTTTGTATATCTCCTTAGTTTTTACTTCAGTGTATAATCCTTCAAAAAAGTCTTTGCGTACTTTAAGAGCCATAACTATCTCTTCAAGAGCAGCGTTCCCCGCTCTTTCACCTATACCGTTTATCGTACACTCCACCTGTCTTGCACCGTGCTTTACAGCCATAAGGGAGTTAGCTACAGCTAAACCCAGATCATCATGACAATGTACGCTGATGATAGCTTTATCTATGTTCGGTACGTTGTTTTTTATGTCCTCTATGAGTTTTGCAAACTCCTCAGGTAATGCATAACCTACCGTATCAGGTATGTTTATAACGTTCGCTCCAGCTTTTATAGCGGTTTCTATAACTCTGTATAGGAACTCCCGCTGACTTCTCGTAGCATCTTCACAAGAAAATTCAACTTCGTCAGTAAATCTCCTTGCGTACCTTACAGCCCTTTTTGCTCTATCAAGAACATCTTCTGGAGACATGCGAAGTTTGTATTTCATGTGTATTTCGGACGTAGCTATGAAGGTGTGTATCCTTTTTCGCTTTGCATGTTTTAGAGCTTCACCTGCAAGCTCTATATCCTTTTCCAAAGCTCTCGCAAGCGAACATACTACAGGACCGTCAATTTCTTCAGATATAAGTTTGACGCTTTCAAAATCTCCCTTGGATGCAGCTGCAAAGCCTGCCTCTATAATATCTACACCGAGTTTTGAGAGTTGATAAGCCATCTGGAGTTTTTCCTCAGTTGTCATGGAAAATCCAGGAGCTTGTTCTCCGTCCCTCAGAGTTGTATCAAAGATATATACTTTGTCCATACCTAAAAACCTCCTTTAATGATAATAATTCTCAATTAAATAAAAGTCAAGTAGGTATGAGCTGTGCATAAAAAGTGCTCAGCTTAAAGAGTTTTTTTGCCAAGACAGTAGCCGATTCTTTTGATGGGTAATAGGGATCGTCCAAGAGGAAACTGTTTACTTTTCCTCTAACATAAGCTCTGTAACACTTAAAGAAAGGTAAGAATATGTCAAATTCTTCATCCATTGAAAGCCTCTTGTATTCTTCTTCATAAGCCAGGGATAAATTTTTCCTACCATAAAAGTCAAGCTCCATAGAGAGAAAACACATGTCGTTTATAACATCACCACATCTAAAACGTTCGTTAAACTCTATACAATCAAACACGCATATACCTTCTTCCAAAAGTGCTACATGCTCAAGCCTAATATCCCCATGTCCATCCCTTATCTTACCGTCTTTTATCCTTTTTTCAAATAGATGAGTGTATTTTTTATAGAAAGCTTCCGTTTTTTCCTTTATGAATCTGTAGTCTGCTTCATCTATAGTTATTCCAACATACTTTTGCGTTTGTTCAAAATTTTCGTCTGTATTGTACTTTATAACCTCAAGTTTTCCAAATTCGTCCTTCCTTTCAGCCATAGAATGGAATATAGCTATGCGTCTTGCTATCCTTTTCATATCCTCTTCTGATACATTGTCAAGCATATTTAACAATAGCCTCTCTTGGGGTATCCTTTTCATCTTTACCGCATATTCCACCACATTACTTTCATCTTCTATACGAAAAGAACCGAATACATAGCTTATAGGCACGACACCTAAGTAGATGTTTTCGCAAAGCCTCTTATTCAAAAGTACCTCTTTCTCGCAGTTTTCTCTTCTCTTCTCAAGTGTAGAATAATCGAGAAAACCAAAATTAACAGGCTTTTTTATTTTATAGACCACGTCTTCCAAAATAAGTACCCAGCTTGCGTGCGTTTGAACAACCTTAGCGTTGAGTTCCTTTGCAAGTGTATTTAGCATCTCCATCTTAGTCTTCTTATTATTCTTTCTTTTTTATAATAATAATAAAAGAATACCTCAAGGGCGCGGAAAAGCTCAAGTCATTGATATTACTCAATCTGGTAAAAAGAATTTCACACCCCATATTTGAAGTTATTGATTCTGTAGTGCTCGTTTGTCCGAAAAATGTAACGTAAGATCAATAACTTATAATTTTCATTCACACCTTTTCACACCCCATGCTTGTAATCATTGATTCCGTAAGATCAATTAATTTAAAAAATGTAACGTAAGATCAATGGCTTATGATTTTACATGTGAAATTCTATTTTGGAGCTTAAATATCAATGTGTAGCACTATGTGAAGATCTTTTTATAAAAAAGTACGCATTTTCAATAGTTTATGAAAACGAGCTTTTGCGATCCATTAAAGGGTGTGAAGAAGATGTGGAATTCCTGTGAAATTCTTGGTTCATAACTCATTGATTTTGCGAGAAAATTTTATAGATGTGAAATTCTATTATAAAGCTTGTATTTCAACGATCTAACAAAATGACATTATATTAACAGATGATCGCTTCTTTATTCTTGATTTACAATGATATGAACAATTTTTATAATAAAAATCATATATTCCTTTATACGTTGAAAAACAGCATTTATAAGCTATGGTGTGAAATTCTTTTGATATTATATTAACATATATATGGGATATAATACTAAGCAGGTGTATGAAAAGTGCTATAGTTCATGACTGGCTTGTATCGTACGGTGGTGCTGAAATAGTGCTTGAGGAAATATACAGACTTTACCCATCGCCTATATACACGCTTTTGTGTAACGGCACGGGATCTCTTAAAGAACCCCTAAAAAATGCCGAAATTTACACATCCTTCATACAAAAGCTCCCTTTCTCAAAAAAGTACTACAGATACTACCTTCCTCTTTTTCCTCTCGCGGTGGAGCAATTTGATCTCTCGCAATACGATGTTATAATATCTTCCTCGCACGCTGTAGCTAAAGGTGTTCTCAGGCACTCCCGACAAGTTCATATATGTTACTGTCACACACCTATAAGATACGCGTGGGATCTGTATCATCAGTACATCAGACAGCTGCGCCTTGACAGAGGTGTGAGAGGTTTTCTTGCCAAGATTTTCCTTCACTATATAAGGATGTGGGATTATGCGAGTTCACAGAGAGTTGATCACTTCATAGCTAATTCGCTATCTGTAGCAGAGCGCATAAGGAAAATCTATGGGAGGAGCGCTGAAGTTATATACCCACCTATTGATGTAGAATTCTTCAATGTAAGTAAAGACAGGGAAGATTATTACATAACAGTGTCAAGGCTTGTGCCTTACAAGAGGATTGATATTATAGTGAGTACTTTTTCCTCCATAAAAGATAGGAAACTTCTCGTAATAGGGGATGGACCAGATTACGAAAGACTAAAAAAAGATGCCAGCAAGAACGTAGAATTTCTCGGTTATGTGAATAGAGAAGAGCTTAAGTTATACCTGATGAAAGCGAAAGCATTTATTTATATGGCTGAAGAGGATTTTGGTATGGCTATGGTAGAAGCTCAAGCTTGCGGTGTACCTGTTATAGCTTACGGACGAGGTGGTGCAAATGAGGTGGTTGTAGATAGAAAAACGGGGATACTTTTTTGGGAACAAAGCCAAACTGAACTTCTGAGAGCTATAAAAGATTTTGAAAGATCGGAAAGCAAATTTTCGCCTGAGGTAATAAGACTTAATGCAGAAAGGTTCAGGAGAGAAGTTTTCAGGGAAAAATTTAAAGCTTTTGTTGAAAATTCCCTTTCATCACCTCCTCAAAGATCTTGACATGCTCATCGGCCGATCTCTCCCAAGAGAAGGCTTTTGCACGATCTATTCCTCTAATACGGAGATTTTCTCTTAGTAGGGGATCAGTGAGTATGCGATAAATTGCGCCCGCTATACTTTCCGTATCGTAAGGGTCCACATAGTAGACACTATCACCGCATACCTCCCTGATGGGTGGAATATCTGAAGTTATAACAGGACAACCACAAGCCATAGATTCAATCAATGGAAGACCAAAACCTTCGTAAAGGGATGGAAATACAAAGGCTTCAGCGCATGAGTAAATGTGTGGTAGTTCTTCAAGTGGCACGTAATCCAAAAATACGATCCTATTCTCTATCCTGTGATCTTTAACTATTTTTTCCAGCGCAGGATAAAAACGCTCATCTTTCTTACCAGCTATCAGCAGTTTAAAATTCAGATGCCTTAACTTGCTTATGGCTTGGATCAATCTCTCAAGATTTTTGTGAGGTCTCATATCTCCTACGAAAAGTATATATCTACCAAAACTCTTAAATTTTTCCCTCTTTCTTGGGAAGAAGATCCTTTTATCATAACCTGGGTACACAACATAGATCTGTTTATCTGGTTTGTAATAGGTAAGTAAGTCTTTTTTCGTGCTTTCTGATACGCATACAATTGCATAAGAATTTTCTACAATTGCTGGCAGAAAATAGGTAAAGTAATACTTTAATCTCTTAAAGTAGTGAGGAAATCTTAGAGCAATTAGGTCGTGTATTGTGATTATCTGTTTTGTCTTAATTATTGGAAGTGCGATACCTTCATGAACGGTTGAAAACAGTATATCGGGTCTTTCTTTTATTGTATTTATCCAAAGAAAACTGTGCTCCCATAAAAGGCGCAAAAGATGACCGAACGTACCTTTTCTTGGATTTATACATCGTGGTGTTATTACTAAGGAGTGAAGATCAGATACCTCTATATTCCTATTACCAGTAAAAACTTTTACGTTGCTGTATCTTTTAAGCAAAGCTCTTACTAAGTTCTGTGTATAAACTCCTAAACCGCTTGGTTTATCGTAAAAGTGAGTTGCGTTTATAAAGAGCTTCATAAATTAATCTGCGTTTGATATATCCTTTGCTTCTCCTTCTCCCCCTTCTTTACCGTCAGAACCGTAAGAAATGATAAGATAATCTACGCCTTTTTCTTTAGTCTTTGGATCGTCTGGACCAAAGTAGTGGTAAGGATTCCCCCACGGATCAAGTGGTAGCTTGTTGCCCTTAACGTACGGACCTTTCCAGAGATTATCGGGAATACCTTCAGGCTTCTTTATGAGAGCTTCCAATCCTTCCTGAGTTGTTGGGTATCTACCTACATCAGCCCTAAACAGATCAACAGCGGTTGAAAGCATAGCTATTTGTTGCCTTGCTATCTTCTCTTTTGACTCGGTGAGTTTACCTACCAATCTCGGAGCTACCAGAGCGGCAAGAAGCCCTATTATAATGACCACTATGAGTATTTCAATTAAAGTAAAACCCCTTTTCATGAGTAAACATTATAACGCGTAATTTGAGTCATGTTATAATAATGATCCATGATAAGCGTAGAGATAGTTACACCTCAAGGTATTGCCTTCTCACGCCAGGTAAATTTGGTAAATATACCTACACAGGAGGGAGAGATAGGTGTTTTGGAAAGGCATATGTATCTTATGACGCTGTTAAAGCCGGGGCTTGTTTACTTTGATGGAAATCAAAAAGATGGAATAGCGGTGACATACGGGTTTGTGGACATAACACCTGAGAGGGTGATAATCCTCGCTGAAGAAGCCTATACTGTAGGTGAGATTGATGCAGGAAAGGAAAAGGAATTGTTTGATCGAGCTGTCAAAAAGCTTGCTACAGCACAAACCATGGAAGAGATTCAGGAGTGGGAAAGAGTAAGGGATAGAGCGCGAACCCTTCTTGAAATACTTGAAAGATTTGGAAGTTAAAGAGTTTACCTTTTTCGGCGGTAAAGTAAAGTTTAAACAGCCTAAAAAACATAGGCTATCTGTAACGGAAATACTTTTTCTATCAAATGTGAAAGGTATCGGTAGAAAAAGCAAAGTAGTTGATTTAGGCGCAGGCTTTGGGACACTTTCCATTCTGGCATCTTTAAAGTATGGTTGTGAAGTATGGGCTGTTGAAAGGGACGAAAGTATGCTTGAACTTCTCCTTTACAACGTCCGCATAAATGATCTTACCGACAAAGTACACGTTGTAGAAGGGGACATACGTTTCGTGGACAAGTTTATGCAAAAGAATCATTTTGATAATGTTTTACTGAATCCTCCTTTTTATCCAAGGACTTATGGATGTAAAAATAACACTTTCCATTTTGAAGGTGATACACAGCTTACAGACTTCCTTAAAGCTACAAAATATCTTCTGAAAGATGGTGGTAAAGTGAATTTACTTTATACAGCTTTTAGATGGGTTGAGGCTATTTTAACCTTAAAAAATAACAATATAAATCCTATTACTCTACGTATCTTTTATCCTAAAATGAAAAAAGATGGTAAATTTTTGCATATATATGGTGTAAAGAATAGTAAGGGATATGCAACAATTGAAAAACCATTAATAATAAATAGAGACGATGGTGAATATACAGACGAAGTAAAAGATATCCTTTGCAAATTCCTGTGATATAATAAACATCTCAGGAGGCTTTTATGAGGTTGCCGGAAAAACTTATGGAGCGGATAGCTGACAGAATTATAAAGGAGTTGGGGGATGAAAGGGTTATAGAAGTGGAAGATCCCTATACCTTTAAAAAGAAAATACTTGCGGTTTTTAAAGAGGCTGAAGAAGAAGAGAGGATGCTTGATGAAAAGACAAAAGAGGTTTTAAAAGAGAGGCTTGATCTGCTTGAAGAATCAAGTCTTGATTACAGAACAGCATACAGAGCCGTGAGAGCAAAACTGGCTGAGGAGATGAATATACACACAAGTAGGAGAGAGAGGATGAACCAGATAGCTAACATGATAAAGGACCTTATAATGGCTGAAGAGAGCGTTGAGATATATGAAGAACCTCACCACATAAGAAACAGGATAAGACAGATACTCATGGATGCGGTGAAAGAAGAAGAGGAAATAGACAGGGAAGTTAGGGAGAGGATAAAATCTTACTCCAGAAGGATAGTGGAAGGTACGCCTGAGTGGAATCATCTCTACAGAAGGATCTACGAAGATGCTTTAAAAAGGAGAGGATTACTGTGAATAACTCCATCTTCGTAGAATATGGAGCGGACTGCTTCATCGGAGGCATAAGTTCGGGTCATTTCAACCCTACCACTCTTGAGGCGGGGCCTTCATTGTGTTAATCTTCCGTGAAGAGTTTTCCAGGATTGAACAGGTTTTTCGGATCAAAAACAGACTTTATATCTCTCATTACTTCCACACCTACATCACCCAGTTGCCATTTTAGGAACTTTCTTTTGGTGAGTCCTACGCCATGTTCTCCAGTTATTGATCCTTTATAAGAAAGTGCAAGGTGAAAGATCTCATCAACAGCCCTTTCCGCTCTCTCTTCTTCATCGCGATTTTTCTTGTCATAAAGAAGATTAACATGCAGATTTCCGTCACCTATATGCCCAAAAATGACCATAAGGAGATCATACTTTCTGGCTACATCCCTCAATTTAGGTATAGCTTCGGAGAGATAAATTCTCGGGAAAACTATGTCTTCGTTTATTTTGCCGGTTTTTAGGTTAGCGAGCGCAGGTCCGAGATTTTTACGAGCCATCCAAAGCTTTTCTGCAGATGCTTCATCTTCAGCAACTTTAACTCTGAGTCCCATCTGTTTAAGGAGCCCTTCAACAAGATCAAGATCTTCCTTTACGCTTTGGGGAGAACCGTCCAGCTCTATGAGTAAAAGTGCGGATACATCTTTAGGAAGTCCAACAGGCTTATGATCTTCAACAGCTCTTATGGCATCAGCATCCATAAATTCAAGAGCTGATGGAAACACACCAGAAGTCATGATCCTCGTAACAGCCTTTCCTACATCTTCCAATCTGTCAAATAATACCAGAGCGGTTGCCCTTGCCCTAGGTTTGGGGATAAGCTTAAGGGTTGCTGAAGTTATGAGTCCAAGAGTCCCTTCAGAACCAACAAAAAACTTGGTAATATCGTAACCTGCCACATCTTTTATAACTGGATTGCCCGTCTTTAAGACCTTGCCCTCTTTTATCACCGCTGTGATACCAAGTACATATTCTCGCGTAACGCCATATTTTAGACATCTTGGACCTCCGGCATTTTCAGCTATATTTCCACCTATTGTGGAATACCTAAAAGAGGAAGGATCCGGTGGATAAAAAAGTCCGAGTTTTTCTACATACTGTTGAAAGTCGTGAGTAATAACACCAGGCTCTACGGTAGCTGTAGCGTTATCCACATCCACACTGAATTTCTTCATTTTCTCAAAGGAAACAACCACACCCTTTTCAGTCGTAGGAACCGCACCTCCCGTTAGACCTGAGCCTGCACCCCTTGGAAAGATAGGTATATCCTCTTGATAACAGATCTCAACAAGTTTTTGAACATCCTCCTGATTTTCTGGAAACACTACCGCAGAAGGGATGGATCTCTCCACGGGTATGGGTGTAGCATCGTAGGAGTATAACTTTCTTTCCACTATGGATGTGTTTACCTTGTTCTTGCCAAGTACCTCAGAGAGTTTATCCATAGGCTTTTTTTTCAATATGCTAAACATAGTTGTGATTATAAACCGATATGAGGATATTGCAATGATTTATGACATTATCTATAATTGTGGTATGATGCTGTTTCGTTTTATAATAACAGCGTGTTTTGTGCTGTTTGGTTTTTCTTATGCCAGCATAGTCGCAAAAATAAACCAGAAAGCCATCACAAAAGAGGAGCTAATAGATGCCTTTAATGCTTATTGGCGTGAGATCATACATATGCCGATAACTCATGCTACAAAAAAGGATATGCAAGAATTTCTTGTGGAGTATGTGAGAAGCCAAATAATACAACAAGAAGCTAAGAAAATGGGGATAAATGTGAGAGAATCTGAATTGAGAGATTATATATCAAAAAACATAGGAAGTAACTCTATAAGTGAAACGGTCAAAAATTTTGTGAGAACGGAACTTTTAACTAACAAGATCATAAATACTATAGCCAGGAACATAGAAGTCGGTGATAAAGAAGTTATCGCATATTACTATCTTAATTTAAGAGACTTTAAACTACCCGCTCAAGTGCTTGTGATGAGGATTTTGGCGGATGATCTTGATACCGCAAATGAGGCTTATTACCGTTTACTGACAGGGTCGGGAAGTCTTGAGGGAATGAATTCCATTAAAGAAGGAAAACCTATGTGGTACTCCATCCAAACTCTTCCAGAGATAGTTAAAGAGCAGTTATATCCCTACGACGTCGGGAAGGTATCAAAGCCTATAGATACGGGTAGCGGTTACCTGATACTTAAAATAATTGACAGAAGAGGAGGAGGCATCCTTCCCCTTGAAGAGGCAAAGCCTTTAGTCAGGGAGAAACTTCTGAAAGAAAAAAGACAGGAGGTGTTTAAAGAATGGTTTCAAAAGGTTTTAAAAGAGTATCGTGTGGAATTCTTCTTTTGGCAACTCTGATACTTCCTACCTTTGCGCTGAAACTCGTTGATAGGGTTGTTGCGTCTGTAAACGGTGAGCCTGTACTTGAGAGTGATGTAAAGTTGGGAGAACTTTTTTACAACACCACTGACAAGAAAGAAGTAATAAAAAAAATAGTTGACATGTATATTCTCGCACAATTTTTAGAAAACAAAGGAGGGCATGTCCCTGAGGAATACATAAACACTGCTATTATGGACATAGCAAAAGCTAACAATACGGACATTGATGGGCTTGCGAAAGAGCTTTCAAAAGAAGGTCTTACCATAGAAGATCTAAAAGGATTCCTTGAAAAGGAGCTTCTTTCTACCCAAGGACTTAATGCTTACCTTTCCAAGGAGATAAAAATCTCCGATCTTGACATAGAACTTGAAAAGTTAAAAAGAGGGGAAGTAAAAATTAAAAGGGATATAGATCTGCTTGTACTTGACAAAAAGGATGGGGATAAAGTGCTGAAGCTTATGGAGGAAAAAAAGACGCTGTCTGAAATTGCAAAAGCTCTTGGATCTAATCTGGAAAGCCTCAGCGTAGAAAAAGGCGATCTCGTTGAACCCTTAGATAAGGAAGTATGGAGGACAAGCCCAGGAAACCTTGTTATCTCTGAAGATAATGAACACATTTATTTAGCATATGTGAAAGATCAGAGGGAAACATACAGCGGTACTCCTGAGGAAGAGCTAAAAAAAGAGCTTTTTACTAAAAAGCTTGAGGAAAGGAGGAGGGAGCTTATTGAAAGTCTGAAAAAGAAAAGCTTTATAAAGATAATTTCCGATGCGCATTCTTTCGGTAATTGACGGGATAGGCTGGGGTGGTACAAAAGAACAGGTTTACCTCCTTGCAAAAGAGCTTGCGAAAAGAGGTATGGATGTGCATTTAGCCTTAGCCTTTGAGTATGGAAAAATGGTGGAAAAGCTAACACCTTACGGTGTAAAATTTCACTTTTTTGAACATCACAGTAAGCTTTCAAGATTCAGCTTAGCCAATTACTACAGACTTTGGAAGATAATAAAAAATGGGGATTTTGATGTGGTAATTGCAAATTCACCGCACGCCTTTGACTTTGTGAGATTGGTTTATCCCTTTCTAAGTAAGAGACCTAAGTTGGTAGCTGTAAAAAGATCTGGTAGGATACCGAACATAATGTCTCTAAAATTTAAGTATGCCTATGCTGATGCTCTCGTTGTGGTATCGTCCACCATAAAGGAGGAGCTTCTAAACGTGGGGTTTCCCGCAGAAAAGGTTTTTGTTGTAGAAAGCGGTATAGACACTGAACGCTTTAGACCAGATCCTACGATAAGGGAGATCGTGAGGAGTAAACTCCATATCCCACCAGATGCAAAGGTGTTTATAAATGTTGCAAATTGGAACCCAAAGGTGAAGGGACAAGACAGACTTATTGAGACATTTTCTAAACTTAAATGTGATGAGTGTTATTTAGTCCTTGTGGGTATTGATACGGATATTTATGCGCCTGAGCTTTTAAGAAAGTACGGTATAGAAAGTAAATCCTTGGCTCTCGGTTTTAGAGAAGATGTGGATGAGCTTCTCAACATGGCTGACTTTTTTGTGCTTTCCTCTTACCTTGAGGGTATATCTAATGCGCTTTTGCAAGCTATGGCTTGCGGTAAGGTTGTCATATCAACAAAAGCAGGTGGTATAGAGAAAGCGATAAAAGATGGAAAGAACGGATTTTTGGTGGATGTAGGTGATTTTGATGGACTTTTAAGAAAGATGATGCAAGTAATTTCGCTTACTGAGGGGGATCTGATTAGAATATCCAAAGAGGCTATAAAAACTGCACAGGACTTTTCTATAAACAAAACCGCAGACGGATACGAAAAACTCTTTGAGAGGTTACTTTCTTGATACTGATTTTGCTTTATCATAAAGTTGTCAAGTACCCAACCTTTGATCTGTGGTGGAAGACTTTTGATATACAGCTTTATATACTCAAAAGGTTCTTCAGATTGATCACTCTTGACGATGTAATAGAATATTTCAGGATCGGTAAGTTTCCAGAATCACCATCTGTCGCCATAACCTTTGATGACGGTTATGCGGATAACTACATCTATGCCTATCCAATTCTAAAAAAGCATAAGCTAAAGGCTACCCTTTTCATTGCTTCTTCAAGGATACTAAGGATTGAAAGGAAAAGAAAGAATCTTGAGGATTACTGGAAGGGAGAGGTATCTCTTCGTGAACTATACGATCCTAAAAATATGTGGGAAGCCAATTACGAATTTCTCAAATATGGTAAAAGTGATGACTTTTTGACACAGGAGGAGCTTTTAAGCATGAAAGATGTCTTTGATATCGGTTGGCACTCCAAGTACCACACTAAAGATTTCTATGAAGAGAAACTGTTGGATCTGTGTGATGGAAAGAATTTTCACTGGTCTTTATATCACGCCTACGCCGAAGAACCAAAGATGGGATTTCCTATATTCCCTATGAGAGGCTCTCTTTCGGTGAGGAAGGGTAAGCTGAAAGAAGAAGTGAAAGCCTTTTTGAAGAGTCTAAATAAGGACTTTTTTAAGATGTCAGGTTGGAAAAGGGAGTTAAAAAATGACCTGTTAAGTAGGTTTGATAAGCTTTTGGAATTTGAGAAAGAAGAAGAAAGAATGGCAAGGACTATAAGGGAAGTAGAAGAATCTCTTAGTGAGCTTGAAGCTATTACAGGAGAGAAGATTTTACACTCGGCTTATCCCTTTGGTGATTATGACATCTTTTTAAGAAAAGAGCTTTCCAAAAGGTTTATATCTGCCTTCACCACAGAAAAGAGATTAGTAAAGCCTCAAGATGACACATATCTCCTGCCAAGGGTGACAGTACCCAAAGACATGTGGTCATTTCTTGCTATCTTAGGAAAGTTTTTAAAAAGCTTCCGAAATCTTTGAGACTTTCAAAGACAAAGTCAGGACGGAAATCTGTTTTCAAAAGCTCTTCTCTTTTATATTTTCCTGTAGTCATAAAGACTGTGTTTATACCGAGATCCTTTGCCCCTATAAGATCCGTATATATATCGTCGCTTACGAGAAAGGTTTCTCCTTCTGGCATATCCCTAAGGGCGTAATTTATAAACTCTTTTGAAGGTTTACCGAGATTCGGCACCTCCCTGTTGTAGTTACATGCATGGAGAAGCATCTGTGTTATTGATCCCGCACCGGGAAAATAGAGACCATCATCATCCTTTACGATTCTACTCAAGTTTACAGGTACTATCTCCGCATCTGATAGAAATATTGCCGAAGTTGCCACCTTTATCTTTCTAAAATCCAGCGATCTATCCTGTCCTATTACAACTGCTTGAACATTATGATTTTCAATTGCATGAAAGCCTTCCCTTTCAAGATAAGACTTTAGCGACGGAGTACCTATCACGAATATATGAAACAAGCCTTTTTCCCTGAGATAATTGGGAAGCACGCTGAGGGGTGTAACGAGCCTCTCTTTACTTAGATTCACGCCCTTGATTTTTAGCTCTTGAAGTATCTCCTCAGGGGGTCTTGTGGAATTGTTGGAAACTACCTTGAAAGGGAGTCCAGTGTCGCTGAGAAACCTTAGAAACTCTACTGTATCAGGAAAGGGATTTAAAGCCTTATCCTTAACAAGGACACCATCCAGATCGAGCAAAAGTCTTACCATGTTTAGCTTTTGAAAGGTATACTGATCCAAAGTTCATCAAAACCCTCCTTTTCCCTCCTTATGTCTACCTCTATCCTTCTTACCTCAAACTGAGGATACTTGGAGAAAACCGAGACGAGATCGTCGCGGAGCTTTTCCACAAAATTGGGTGGCAGTCCCCTCCTTTCGTAAGCCAGCACCAAAGTAAGTCTCCTTACAGCCTCATCCCTGCTCTTTCCCCTGCCAAACAGAAAGTCAAACAAACCTTACCTCCCGAACAGCTTTTCTAAGAAGCTCTTCTTCTCCCCGTGATACATCATTGGCACATCTTCTCCAAGTATCCTCCTTGCCATGTCTAAAATGGCTTTTGAAGCACCATAACTGTTATCAAGAACTATGGGTTCCCCTCTGTTTGTGAAATCCACAAGCTTTGGCTCTTCCGGTATGACACCAAGGAGAGGTGCCTTAAGTATATCTACTATATCTTCAACGGAGAGCATCTCACCCTTTTTTATGGCATCCCATCTTACGCGATTCACAACCAAAAAGTAATCCTTCTTACCCATGTTTTCAAGCAGTCCTATTATCCTATCAGCATCTCTTACAGAGGAAACCTCGGGATTTACCACCACAAGCGCTGTATCAGCTGGAAGTACGGCTATTTGAAATCCTTGCTCTATACCCGCCGGTGAGTCTATAAACACATAATCATATTCTTGCGATGATTTTATATCCTCAAGAAGTTTTACCCATCTATCTTTATCAACAGCGTCCTTGTTCTTGGTTTGATTTGCCGGGAGAAGCCACAGAGTTATTCCCCTCTTATCTTTGACAAGCGCTTTAGAAAACTCAACTCTCCCTTCAAGTACATCCAGTACATCGTAAACTATTCTATTTTCAAGCCCAAGTATCATATCAAGATTCCTCAATCCTATGTCCGCATCCACTGCCAACACCTTTTTGCCAAGTTTGGCAAGGGCGACACTCAAATTTGCTGTAACCGTTGTTTTTCCTACACCACCTTTCCCCGATGTAACAACGTATATCTTTGTCATCCTTTCACCTTCTCTAAAACTATTGTATCATTCTCAATTTTTGCAACCTCCGGATAACCGGGTGACCTTCTATCTTCATCGCTGGATATGGCAACCTTCCTACCTATCCTTATTTGCTGAGGTTCCATTTGAAGGGCAACAACTACTGCACTTTCGTCTCCCAAGGCACCTGCCACGGCAATTCCTCTGAGTTTCCCCATAACTATAATATTTCCACTGGCTATAACTTGTGCATCTTTATTGACATTTCCAAGGATGAGTATGTCACCGTTGTGTTCCACTTTCTGACCTGACCTGAGATGTCTCTGAACCACAAGAAGCCTGCCTTTTTCCCTCTCACCCGTATCTAAATTGAGCTTCTTTACGCTCCTTATATTTTTAGAGCTTAAAAAATTTTCTATCTGTGAAAGATCTTCCTCATTTAAAAACCCCCCGCCATCTAACAAAAAATAGCTACCGTTGAAAAGTTTGGAGGAGAGCCTCTCGTTTATGTATCCTATCACTTCTTGAGGGCTAAGTTTCTCCTTCACCTTTATTACTACGACAGGTAGCGTTAATCCCCTTATTTCTATCATCTTTTACCTTTTTGGCTCCGGGGGAGGGACTCGAACCCCCAACCAGGTGGTTAACAGCCACCCGCTCTGCCTGTTGAGCTACCCCGGATACTTAGAAAATTATAACCGTTTTTTATTTGCTCTTCAACTTTCATCCTCTGTTCATATACGGAATGTAAATTCAAAAGCAAGGAGGTAAAAGGCATGAGGAAGTTTATACTTTCCATTTTATTAACTTCAGGACTTATTGGCATCTCAAATGCACACGATAGGGTATTTTTTTCGGTAGGTTTGAATCTGGGAGTCCCTTATTACTGTCCGGATAGAGTGGTTTACGTAGAAAGACCCGTTATCTACCGCCCGTATTATCCTCCGCCAGTTAATTACGCTCCTGTAGAGAGGGTTATCATCATTCACAAGCACAAGCATTGGAAACACTGGAGAGACTGGGACGATTAAGTGTCTGGCAGTTCGCCCCTTAGGTACATATCGTAAGCTGAAAGGTCAAAGTAGCCATGTCCCGAAAAGTTAAAGAGTATAACTTTTTCCTCACCGGTTTTTTTACACTCTAAAGCGACATCTATAGCCTTTCTTATTGCATGCGCCGTTTCTGGAGCTGGAACTATACCTTCTGTTCTTGCAAAAGTAAGTGCAGCTTCAAAAACCGCTCTCTGTTTGTATGCGTATGCGGATATGTAGCCTTCATTGTAGAGAAGACACACCAGAGGTGCATCTCCATGATATCTCAAACCACCTGCATGTATGGGTGGTGGAACAAAGTTGTGTCCTAAGGTGTACATCTTCAAAAGTGGTGTAAGCCCCACCGTATCTCCGTAATCGTATCTGTATTCACCCTTTGTCAGCGTAGGACATGCTTCTGGCTCTACAGCTATGATCTCAAGGTTGGGTTTGTCTCCCGTGATCTTATCCTTTATGAAGGGAAAGGCAAGCCCTGCAAAGTTACTCCCTCCACCAACCGCACCTATTACGTAATCAGGATAATATCCTGCCTTTTCCATCTGCTTTTTTGCTTCAAGACCTATTACAGTTTGGTGCAGAAGCACATGATTGAGAACACTTCCAAGTGAGTATTTAGTATTGGATGAAGTTACCGCTTTTTCTATAGCTTCACTTATGGCTATGCCAAGACTCCCAGGGTGTTCGGGGTTTTCCTCATAGAAACTCTTTCCTGAGTTTGTGTAAGGGCTGGGAGAGGGGATTACTCTTGCTCCCCATGTTTCCATAAGTATCCTTCTGAAGGGTTTTTGATTGTAGCTTACCCTAACCATGTAAACCTCGCACTCAAGACCAAAAAACTGTGTAGCAAAAGCGAGAGAACTCCCCCATTGACCAGCGCCCGTCTCCGTGGTGAGCTTTTTAACACCGGATATTTTGTTGTAATAGGCTTGAGCTACAGCAGTGTTTGGTTTGTGGCTTCCCGGCGGTGATACACTCTCATTTTTGTAAAAGATCTTTGCAGGTGTTTGAAGGTACTCTTCCAGATTTCTCGCTCTATGAAGAGGTGTAGGTCTCCACA